>JAYEOD010000438.1:0-1860 GCA_034722575.1 Bacteroidota bacterium
AATTCACTAACATTAAAAGGCAAACCTGTTACTTTATTATATTGTAAATATTTAAAGTCAGGATATATCATTCTAAGATAATTCACAAATTGTCCGGAATTTAACTCAGGAACAATAATTTTCTTAAATCCCTTAAAAACCTCTGCACTATTTTTTGGCATTGGTTTTATATAATGAAAATGTGCATGGCTAATACTTTCGCCCTCTATTTGCAGCTCATGAACAGCCGAAAGCACAGCACCTTTAGTACTACCCCAGCTAACCACAAGAACATCACCTTCCGACTTTCCGAAAATAGTTTGCTCCGGAATATAATCAGCTACTTTCTGAACTTTTTTCTCTCTAAGATCAGTCATCAGCTGATGATTATCAGGATCAGTAGAAACATCACCCGAACCATTTTCTTTTTCTAATCCACCAATACGATGTCTTAAACCTTCCATACCTGGAACCGCCCATTGACGGGCATAAGTCTCTGGATTTCTCTTATAAGCAGCATATTCCGAATCATTTTCCTTAGCCATTGGAGGATAAATTTTCGGGAAATCAGACATTTTCGGGATCTTAAATAATTGCGATCCGTTTGCCAAATATCCATCAGTAAGAAGAATTACCGGAGTCATATGCTCCATAGCAATACGCGCTGCTTCAAAAGCGTAATTAAAACAATTTGATGAAGAAGAGGCTGCCATAACAACCACGGGAGCTTCACCATTTCGTCCGTATAAAGCTTGCATTAAATCAGACTGTTCCGATTTAGTAGGTAATCCGGTAGAAGGTCCACCTCTTTGCACATCAACAATTACCAAAGGCAATTCGGTAATAACGGCAAGACCAATTGCTTCGCTTTTCAGCGATAAACCGGGTCCTGAAGTAGAAGTAACCGACATTGCTCCTGCATAAGAAGCACCTATACTAGAAGTAATTCCTGCAATTTCATCTTCTGCCTGAAACACCTTATTTCCAAGACATTTATATTTTGCAAGCTCTTGCAAAATCTCTGTAGCCGGAGTAATAGGATATGAACCTAAGAAAAGAGTTTTATTAGCACGCTCGGCAGCTGCCATTAACCCCCATGCCGTAGCAATGTTCCCTGTAATGTTTCTATACTTACCTTTCTCTATCTTAGCAGCTGGAACCTGAATTTGAGATTCCAATAACTCAACATTTTCAGCATAAATATAACCTGCTTCAATAATTTTTTTATTGAGCATAATAAGTTCAGGCTTATTGTTAAATTTCTTTTCCAAGAATTTAAAAGTCGTATCAAAACTATGGTCAAAAATAAAAAACATGACCCCTAATGCGAACATATTTTTACCTTTAAGAGCCTTTTTCTTTTCAACGCCAACACTTTTTCCTGCCTCTTCTGTTAAAGTAGTAATTGGTGCTTCAATAACATTATACGAACTCAGACTTCCGTCTAACAAAGGATTTTCTTTATATCCAGCTTTTTGAATAGCTTTATCAATAAAACTATCAACATCTGTAATAATAGTGGCTCCCTTTTTTGCCCATTTTATATTTGCTCTTAATGAAGCCGGATTCATTGCCACCAGAATATCACACAGGTCACCCGAAGAATGAATTTTTTCATCTCCAAAATGAACTTGAAATCCGGAAACTCCAGCAACTGTATTTTGCGGAGCACGAACTTCTGAGGGATAGTCGGGGAAAGTAGCCAAATCGTTACCTACATTTGCAGTAGATAAAGAAAAAAGTGTTCCGGCTAATTGCATTCCATCACCCGAATCACCCACAAATTTTGCTATAACATCCTTGCGTTCAACAACCTTCTTTTTTTTAGTTGCCATGATTTAAAGTATACTTTGAGTTTATGTTTATTTTAATAGCAAAGTT
>JAYEOD010000439.1:0-9485 GCA_034722575.1 Bacteroidota bacterium
CTTCCCATTCCGAACAGAGAAGTTAAGCCCACCAGCGCCGATAATACTGCCATACCAGGTGGGAACGTAGGTCGTTGCCTAATTCTACAGCCTCAATCATTTACTTGATTGGGGCTTTTTTTTGTCCACGTTTTGTTATTCCTGTATATGAATCAACACAAGTATATAATTTCCCATCCGGTAATGCTCTAATAACATGAATTTCAGATGTATTAGTTATAATATCTGATTCAATACGACTCCAGTTCTCACCATAATCATCTGAAAAATAAATTCCTACATTATCATATAATACACCAATTGCTCCAAGATATATCTCATCATCAGGTGTTATGGTCATATCCTGTATTTGAAAATAAATTTTACTAACCACTACCTCCCATGTATCACCACGATTATGAGATACCATAACCTGATTTTGCATTTGATCAAACAAGCCATAACCGGCAGCAAATATGTCGCCATTAGACGCCTCCTCCAGTGCTGTTACTCCATAATTCTGCAGTACACATTCCCAGTTCTCTCCACCATCAACCGAACGATATACACCTCCTCCGGTGAGAAAATTCACACTAGAGGCATAGATAGTATCCGGTGAAATTTCCATGATATCATAAAAAAATTCTACCGAAGGGTTTGGCGCCAACAGCGTATCCCAGGTTTGACCATTATCCACTGAACGACACAAAGCTCCCGCACCAAAGTAAATATTTCCGGATTCTCCTTGTAACACCCTATGAATAGTCGATGTTCCATCATAAAGCGTATCCCAGGTTTGTCCTTCATCATCGGAAACAAGTAATTCTCCCATAGTAAAATACACCCGGTTATTAGCACAATAAATTTCAACCGGTGCATAATTATATGGGCTACTCCACATTAAATTCCAACTAATTCCATCATCCCCACTTTTAAACACTCCTATCTCTTGACTTAAAGTATCATTTGCAGCAATATACAAAGTGCCATCCTGACTCATATCCACACTACGCACATTTTTATGCGAATCCATCAACTCCCAAAAATCTTGCGAATAAGAATATGTATTGAGTAATAGTGATAAAAAAATCAATAAAAATATTTTTGGATTTTTCATTTCTGTTTTTTTTATAAAAATCAAAAACATCATCAAAATATACAGAACAGAGAACCACGCAGAGAGAGAGAGAGAGAGCAAAACACTCCTCAACCATATTCGGTAGCGAACAGTAATTATGGGTTATAACATTTGGGTTAAGAGGCATAAATTTTTATGTTAATTTTGCTAAAGGCAATAAATTATTTTATATAAACACATAAATACACAATCTATTTTTATGAGACAGATACAAAACAGACACTTACAACTCCTGCATTTTGCAGCTTAATTATTTTAGATTGGTCACTGACGGTAACTGTTTATCCGGAAATAAAAAAATGTTTTAAATGTTTATTGGTATTATCTACTTCGGAAAGATATAATTACTTACTTTTGCCCAGTTTTAACATACAGCATTTATTACTAGTACTATATAATGCTACATATCTTTCAGTTAGACATATATACAGTGGGTTAAACTCAAAACTTAACTATCAAAAAAATTATATGCTCTATCTTTATTTAATTAATTAGCAGTATGAAAATCGGGAAGTTTTTAGGGAAATTTTTAATTTGGCGTGTAAAACATATTAACCACCGACAATTTATTTTATTATTAAGTTTTATTGTTGGTATATTAAGTGGATTAGCGGCAGTAGTTCTTAAAAACAGTATCTATTACACAAATTATTTTTTGCTTAATGGTTTTTCTATTACACAAGATAATTATTTATTCCTGCTATACCCTTTATTTGGTATCCTGTTAACAGTTCTTTTTGTTAATATTCTTATAAAAGATAATATTGGACATGGAGTAGCGCGAATATTATACTCTATATCGAAAAACAAAAGCAATTTAAAGTCGCATAATAGCTTTTCGTCGATAATAGCCAGTACACTAACAATAGGCTTTGGTGGGTCGGTAGGTTCGGAGGCTCCTATTGTATTAACAGGAGCATCGATAGGCTCGAACCTTGCAAAATTACTACGTCTCGACTATAGAGCCAGAACACTTTTAATAGGGTGTGGTTCGGCAGGAGCTATTGCAGGTATTTTTAATGCGCCATTAGCCGGAATTATTTTCACTTTAGAGGTTTTGATGCTCGATTTAACACTCTCTTCAATAGTTCCATTACTAATTTCTTCGGTAACAGCATCAACGTTAGCATACTTTTTCATGGGAAAAGGTTTCTTACTAAAAGCTGATCTTCATATTTTCGAGTTACACCAAATTCCTTATTATATAGTATTGGGTATAATTACCGGTTTGGTATCTATCTATTTTACAAGAGGAAATTTTTACGTAGAATCACTGTTTAAAAAAATTAACAGCACTCCAAAAAAATTAATGCTAGGAGGCAGTGTATTAGCAATACTAATATTTTTCTTTCCCAGTTTATATGGCGAAGGCTACGAAGCACTTCAAACAATTTTAGAGGGACACGCTTCGCATCTTGTTAACAACAACCCATTTTCATTTTCGTTAAACAATACATGGATATTTATTGGGTATTTATTACTGATACTGTTTTTTAAAGTAATAGCCATGTCGGTAACTACAGGAGCAGGAGGAGTAGGAGGTATTTTTGCACCTACCTTATTTATGGGAGGCATAACAGGATTATTGGTTTCTCGTATATTTAATATTTTTTCTAATCAAGCCGTTTCGGAGAGTGATTTTGCATTAGTTGGTATGGGAGGATTGATGGCAGGAGTAATGCACGCCCCCTTAACAGGGATATTTTTAATTGCCGAAATAACCGGTGGATATTCATTATTTATTCCTTTAATGATTACTGCCACAATATCGTATTTAACGATAATATATTTTGAACCCTATTCGATATATACAAAACGTTTAGCACAGCGAGGAGAACTACTAACCCACGATACAGACAAATCGGTTTTAACCTTAATGCAATTAGATAGGATTATTGAAACCGATTTAAAAACAGTATCGCCGGAAGCCACTTTAGGTGAATTAGTAAAAGTTGTATCCCAATCAAATCGTAATATTTTTCCGGTTATAGATAGCGAGAATACATTAATAGGTATAATACTACTCGACCATATAAGAGATATAATGTTTGACCGCAGTTTATATGACAACACATGTGTAACCAGTCTTATGATAATGCCACCAACATATGTTTCATCAACAGATTCGATGGACTGTGTGATGAAAAAATTTTCAGAGACTAAAGTATGGAATTTGCCGGTAATAAATAATGGTAAGTATGTTGGATTTATCTCTAAATCGAAAATCTTTAACTCATACAGAGATATTCTGACTAAATATTCTACTGAATAGAGTTTGTTATTAAGAAAACTAAATATTATTCTACATAATTATAGGATATTTGTTTATTTTCGCAAGGATGAAAAACAACTCTTTACTAAAACGCCTCTTAATTTGGAGAACGCGTCATATTAGCAATCAGCAGTTCATGTTAATTTTAAGCATTATTGTTGGATTAGCAGCTGGAATATCAGCTGCAATACTAAAAAATGCAGTTCATTTAATTCAATCATCGCTTGAATTAATTCATATTGAATATCACACCTTGTTTTATTTAATTTATCCCTCTATAGGGGTTCTTTTTGTAATACTCTTTATAAAATATATAGTAAAACTCCCCATACGTCATGGTATTCCAAATGTTTTATACAGTGTTTCGCAAAACAAAGGATACATAAAGCCTCACAACATGTATTCTTCGATAGTGGCGAGTGCAATAACAGTAGGATTTGGTGGTAGTGTAGGACTTGAGGGGCCGGCCGTATCAACAGGAGCAGCTATAGGTTCTACAATAGGTAAATCGCTTCGATTAACAAATAAACAAGTTACCTTATTATTAGGATGTGCCTCTGCCGGAGCCATGTCGGCAATTTTTAAAGCTCCCATAGCAGCAATAGTATTTTCAATGGAGATATTAATGTTAGACTTGACATTAGCTTCGTTAGGGCCAATACTGTTAGCATCGGCCTCAGCCGTAATAATGTCGTACTTAATTATGGGGCAAGAGGTAGTTATTCCAATAGATTTAGCACATGGGTTTATAATGGAAGAAGTGCCTTATTACATATTATTAGGAATAGTAGCAGGTTTAACTTCAATATATTGGAAACGCAGTTATTTATACATCTCCGATCTTTTTTCAAAAATAGAAAACTCATATAAAAAACTACTTATAGGAGGTTTCTCTTTAGGGCTAATAATTTTAATCTTCCCTCCTTTATACGGAGAGGGTTATTCAAGTATGAATAATGGCTTAGAAGGAAGTTTTGATTACCTTTTCGACAACTCTTTTTTTGAATCTTTTAAAGGCAATAGTATTGTTATAATTACTTTACTAATAGCCATGATACTTTTAAAAGTAGTTGCCGCTTCAATTACTTTTGGCAGTGGAGGCGTAGGAGGAATTTTTGCTCCCACCCTATTTACAGGAGTAAATTTAGGTCTGCTTTTCGCTTTTGTGGTTAATCACTTTGGATTTCTGGATTTACCGGGAAGCAATTTTGCTTTAATAGGAATGGGAGGCATGATAGCAGGTGTTTTACACGGTCCGCTAACAGCTATTTTCTTGATTGGCGATCTTACGGGAGGTTATGAATTGGTTGTACCTTTACTGATAAGTGCGACATTCTCGTATTCGACAGTAAGAATTTTTACAACAAATTCTGTTTATACTCATCAGTTGGCAGCACGGAAGCAGCTTATAACACATCATAAAGATAAAGCGGCATTAGCCTTTTTAGATATCAATACATTAATGGAGACAAATTTTTCGGTAATACAAGCCGGGGGAAAATTAGGAGATTTAATTAATGTAGTAAAAACATCATCTCGAAATATTTTTCCGGTAATAGATGAAGAGAATAACTTTTTAGGCGTTGTAACGATGGACGACATAAGAGAAATAATGTTCCGTCCGGAGTTATATGACAAAATAAAAATAACAGAATTAATGTATATGCCCGAAAACAATGTTGAAATCAATGAATATATGGAAGAGATTGTAAAAAAATTCCGTACATCAAACGACTATACCTTAGCAGTAACAGAAAAAGGAAAGTATAAAGGCTTTGTTTCCAGAGCAAACATTTTTTCAGCATACAGAAAAATAATTCAAGAATATTCTGACCATTAATTTTTTGATAAAATGCATATCGCTTTAAACAAATTTTTATTCTGCCGATTGAGGCTGAGGCATTACCAGCTTTTTATGTGTCTAAAAAAATTGATTTTTACTTGTCGGATAGAAGTTGTCGGTAATATGGATGCGTTCCAATTTCCAAAACAAATAATAATACCAATTAAACATAAAAATACCCGATAAACCCTTCTTCTTTTCCAGTTTTACCGCACTTCATATTTAAACCATAGCTATTACTATGCTTAAAATTTGAAGATTGTAAAACAGAAAAATATTTTGAATTTATGTCGGCCATTTTAAAATTCAATTGGTATAAATTCTACTTTCTTACACTTTTAACAAACTCCTCTACTTCAGTCACTCCGCCTTGATAAACAAGATAGCCATTATAAGGTTCACGCTCTGTTATTTCGTCATTAACAGATGTTAACATAAGTTTTTTCACCTCTTCGGCATCATCAGTTTGTCCTAAAGCCCAACCTAATTTCATTAATGCTACTTCGGGCAATATATTTCCGGCAGGAATAATTCCCAATTCCATCATATCGCGTCCGGTGTCATACACAAACATCTGAACATATCCCCAAATAGTTTGAAGAGTCATGTACATATGCACGCCTTTTTTTTGAGCACGCTTTATTGCAGGATAGAGTTCTTTATTAACATGCCCTAACCCGGTTCCAACAAAAACAATTCCTTTATATCCTAAATCCACCATCGAATCTAAAATATCGGGACTCATTCCCGGATAGGAGTATAACAGTGTAACCTTATCGTTAAAATAAGGAAGGATATCAACTTTTCTATCTTTTCTTCGCGGGTTATAATTTTTTTTAAGATGAGTAATACTATTGCGTGTTACCTGTGCCAAAGGAATATCGCCAATAGTACGAAAAGTAGAGCGATATGACGAGTGCATTTTACGCACTCGAGTTCCTTTATGCAGCAAACCATATTCGTCGGAAGTAGGTCCAAACATACTAACCACAACCTCAGCAATATCAGAATGTCCGGCAGCATAAGCAGCGTGCATCAAATTCAAAGCCGCATCAGATGAGGGTCGGTCAGAAGAGCGTTGCGATCCCACAAGAACTATGGGAACCGGCGAATTCTGCACCATAAAAGTTAAAACAGCACCAGTGTGATGCATAGTATCAGTACCGTGTCCGATAACAATTCCATCAACACCTTTTTCAATCTCTTTTCCTATAGCTTTTGCCAGAGCCACATATTGTTTTGGCCCCATATTTTCTGAAAAAACAGCAAAAAGTTTTTCTGTTTCCAGATTACAAATATCAGCCAGTTCGGGCACAGCACCATAAAGCTCGCCGGGAGAAAAAGCAGGAATCACAGCACCTGTTCTATAATCTAATCGTGAAGCAATTGTTCCTCCCGTTCCAAATAATTTTACTTTTGGAAAACCTTTAGTAAAAGGAAATTCTTTTTCAGGGATTTTATAATTTGCTTTTTTATACCCCTCCTCCTTCATATCGGTAATTGTTCCAACATCAATACCGATATTATAACCGGTAATAATTTTCATCACAATATGCCTATCGTCGTCATTTTCTGATCGTGGTAAAATAGTTCCTTCAAATTTTCCTCTAACAGTATTAACAACCGCCTTACTCCATACGCGAACACTAAATTTTTTCAAAATCTCTAATGCATCGCCTTTATATCCTTGAAATATATCGTTACTCATTTTACTGCTTTTTATTATTAGAAACTAAATTTATTTTAGAATAAAGATTTTTTAACGAGATATTTCCCATTGCCTTATTCCGCAATTTCCCCATAATCCATGCTGTTTCATTTCTACTATTATTTACACGAGCCTCTTTTTTAAATATATCACGCAAGTACGAAACCTGAGATAGCACATCCTGTTGCGAAGAGTATTTATAACCAATAGCTGTTAATACCGAATCGAATTGCATTTTTGGGTATTGATATACTTCCGGAAGCATTATTTTAAGAATATCCAGCGTAAGCTTCCGCTCTTTTACAAAAGAGAATAATCCGTTAATAACTGAATAATTAAACTCCTCTCCTTTTGTAAAATGCCCCTCTACCCACTTGGTGTGATGCCCAAAGAAAACAGACACAAACACAGGGTCAAAACCGGTTTCTTTTACAATTGTTTTAATTAAAGGGTATAAATTATTTCTAAAAATATAAGTATAAGTATCTTTTGGTACATCCCATTTAACTAATTGCTGATACCTGTCAACAATATCCTCGGGAAGTTTACTACGCTTTTGTTCAATATAATCATCTGCCAAAGGAATTGGAGCAGAATCCGTATCAGGATACATCCTATCGGCACCCGGAAGCACCCGTTCGAAGATAGTATTTCCATTTTCAAACGATTTGCGTGTTTCGGGAGGAATTCCTTCAAAAACCATCTTACATCTCTCTTCAATCACTTCCAAAGCCGTTTTAACATCATCTTCGGGGGCCCAAAAAACAATCTGAGCATCATCTGCATTAGCGCCTAATAAATCAGCCACATCAGCAAAGCTCTTTGCAGAAATCCTCTCTTCTATCTCTTCACTATGTGCCATATTTGGCTTTTCGATACAGGCAATAACTTTTAGTCTATCTGTAATTTCATTCGCAAAGATTTTATCCGGCTGAGTAAAATGCGATAACGCCCCCTTAAACCCGGGTAAATTAACAGCAATAATTTTCTCTCTTCTATCTTTAGCCTCCTTTATTGGCGAATAATCAAATCCGAAATCATAATAATTTAATTTCTTATGAGTGATTGTCCATTTGCTGTAATCAGAGATTTTTTTACGCATTTTATCGCGCAGAAGCAGCAACGACCATTGCCGAAACGACTCGATATGCGTTAATATAGGAATCCATTTAGTATGTGCCACTCCTTTTATTTCTACTCGCGTACCACCTTTACAACTCACATTAACATCTTGTCGTCCGGCGCCAATTCCGGTACGCACTTTTCCGGTACTTCTGTTAAGAAATCGGATATAATCACAAACATCCTTAACCTCTTCGGGGTTTACCATATCGGGATAAGTAACTGTTTCTATCAGCGGCATTCCTAATCTATCGGTATTATA
The DNA here is from genome assembly GCA_034722575.1 of Bacteroidota bacterium. Lineage (GTDB taxonomy): Bacteria > Bacteroidota > Bacteroidia > Bacteroidales > JAIPAH01 > JAIPAH01. The sequence goes on from JAYEOD010000439.1 coordinate 8,325, forward strand.
AACTCTTGTATGTGCAATATCAGAAATTTCTCTACACGAATCTTCTTCCAAACTCAGCTGAATTAATCTAATTGTATTACCGTTTACCTGAAGAGAACCTTCTACACCAATTATTGCAGTACGCTGAAATCCGGCAGGGATACTGCCATCGAGATACTGTTTGCGAGTAATATGTACTTCGCCAACAATATTTAACTTACTCAAGAGCGAAATTTCTAACGAGATATCTAAGGCTTCACGATTTAAGGGAAAAGGAGGAGTATCATCTACATCATATGTACAAGTAGTTTCATTTTTTAACTGATAAATTATCTCTTTACGAGTTTTAAACTCCATTAAGGCAGTACCATCATATTCGCCCAGTTCACTCAATGTTGGTCGCATATGTCGAATAACTTGTGCATCATATTCATTGTGCTTATGAAACAGTCCGGCCGGACAATTACAAAACAATTTTTTTTTTGTTTTTAGTTGTTGATGGACTTCTAATCCCGACATAAAACCAATACGATTATAGTCTGCCTGAGTGGCATCTTGCTTTGAGATATAGCCTGCGGCTTTTAATGTAGCTTTATAATTCTTTTTAGGATCGAACTTCTTCATTTTCTCATTTTTTGGATATAGACATCCTCAAAAATATTAAAAATGATTGGATAATAAAAATAATAACGCCTATATTTTATCCGTTTATTTTTAGACGAGATTTACAGGATTAACAGGATTTTCATCCGTTTATAATTTGTTTGCCCTGATATCAGGCTTTTAAAAATCCTATTTAACATAATATTTTTCTTTGTTTTTTTCAAAAACATTGTCCTTTTTTTTTGATAAAAAGGGACGGAAAAATCAAGGCTTACAGTAATACCAAAAACATATTAAAATGAGCGATAAAAATCGTTTCTTTTTCTCTTATTCTTTGTTTAAAAATAATTACGTAGCTGAGGCTATGGAATGATTTTTAATCGGCGAATAAGAAAAAAATAATTCAATTTTTTTATCGATCATTTTAACACGTATTTGGTATAAAATATTATTCTTCTCTTTGCAAAGCATAAGTTCGGCCGGGTGATCTTCGAACAAGTTCTCAGCTTCCCGGTCTCTCTAATGCTTCGCTGCGAGCTGAATAACATTTTTCTGAATGCCAATCCAACTCATTACTTA
>JAYEOD010000440.1:0-1855 GCA_034722575.1 Bacteroidota bacterium
GAGACCGGGAAGCTGAGAACTTGTTCGAAGATCACCCGGCCGAACTTAGGCATTGCAAAGAGATGGATAATATTTTTATGTAAGCCTTGACTTTTTCGTTCTTTTGCGTCAAGGCAAAAGGACAAAGGAAAACAAAGAAAAATATTATGTTAAATAGAATTCTTAATGCCTTGATATCAGGGCAAACAAATTATGAACGGATGAACCGAGCCATACTAAAATTTTTAATACACACGCGGGTGATTAAAAATCATTTTTAGTGCCTTGTCGAAAAAAATTATACAGATAAAAGTTGTGGTGGACCGCGATGTGATTGCGAAGAATGAAATAGAGTATTTACATCAAAAAAATCTCTTTCATTAAAAATCTCTATAACGGAAAAATAGGGTGTGCAATAATTTATATTATCTTCAAAAAAAGTTGTTAGCGTACTTTCATTGTGGGCATCTATAATAGCATAGATGCTTTCGTTGTGTTTTTTAGGCAGCATAAAAACACAAATGTGTTTAAAATGTCCTTTGTCCAATCCCTGATGAAAAGATATTAACCCACCAATAACACTCCATATCACCGAAAATGCGATAATAGAAGCTATTAGTTTGCGTATATATTTTCTCTTAGATATCATAATATCCCTTAAACCCGTAACTATTAAGATTAAATGCCTGATAGTCACGGCGTGAATCTTCTGTAAACACCACTCAAATAATTATTAAAACCCCTATTAACTAACAACTCACACCGTGACTTGCGGAAATAAGAATATCTACAAAAGTATAAATTAAAATTTAATATGCTATACAAAAAAAATAGAGATTTGGATATCCAAACCTCTATTTTATGGCTGTAGTAATTAAAGATGACTTTACGTCTATACAAACAAATTATTATTAAGAACTAAAAAATATTTTCTAGCTTAACGCCAAAGTAAATCATTCTAGGTAATCCGGGGCCATATACATAACCTGCATCACGATTAATTCCGGCATCAAAATTATTTTGATATTTATCAAACATGTTTTTAATACCAACGTACGATGTCATAGATACTTTGTTTCCAATATGAAATTCGTAGCTTACTTTTGCTCCTAGGTCAAAAAAGTTTTCGGTATTTTCTATAATAGTATATTCAGTATCTATATCCATAAGATGCGGCACAAGCATTTCGCCTGTAAAGGTTCCGTTAACACTAAGGTTCCAGTGATGATTAGGATTCCAGTTAGCAATAATATAGCCATAATCATCTGGAGTGCGGAGCATATTATTTGTAGAAACAAGAGAATCGGCATTTCCTGATTCTGCTTCCCAAACTACTTCCTCTTCATCATATTCTGATTTTTGATGTGTAAAGCCAAATGTAATGCTTGTCGATTCTGTTGGTGCTAATTTGCATTCTAAGTTAACGCCATAAACATTAGCTCCCGAACCATTTTTTCTATAAAGAAAAGCATCTCCATCATCATTAATATGAATCTCTTTAACAAATTGATCTTTAAGATCGGTATAAAAAGCATCTATTAAGAAATACGATTGCCAAGAGCCAATAAATCCTGAATTATCTAATGACAGACCGTAACTGTGAGAAATCTCCTCTTTTAAATTCTCGTCATTCACAGTCCTTACAGCTTGTGCGCCCGTTACTTCAATATGTAAATCTTCGTCGAAAATTTGTGGCGCTCTAAATCCTTTGGCATAAGTTAAACGCACTTGTGATGAGGTGTTTAAGTCGTAAAGCAGATTTACTCTAGGACTAAAAATAAGATCATCTAATTTACTATGCTTATCTAATCTAATACCTGTTTTTACTTTAAGTTTTTTAAAGTCCCATTCGTTTTCTGCATATACCCCAATATTA
>JAYEOD010000441.1:0-1847 GCA_034722575.1 Bacteroidota bacterium
TATCAAAGACACCTTCTCTGGTTTTACTTACATTACGCAATGTCCCACTATTTGTATTTTCCAATAGATAAATAAATACTCCGTTTTGTTTCTCTTGCATTAATTTAAGCACATCTTTTCCAATCTTTTTTATTGAAGCATTTTTATGTTTAAATTCAATATTTAGTATCCTTTCGTATTTGTTTGAATTTCTCTCAAACACGCACATATCAAGCGATGCAGATTATCCTTCTATATCTGTTTTTATACCTTCATAAGCTTTACCGAACTTATATTTCTCTTCGGTTGGGGTTTCAATAGAATAAAACAAGTCTTCATTTGCTTTCTTAAATTCCTCAATAAACAAAAGGAGAAGTTCCTGCTCCGAAATTCTTTTAATATCTCCTTTTGCCTGTTTATTATTAGGAAAAATAAGTTGCTCATAAGAATTCCCGCCAGCTTTCTCAAAATCCACAGCAGATAGACGAGCCAGTACCTTTTTGCTTATTTCAATCAAATTCATAATTCATAATTCATAATTCACAATTCATAATTCATAATTCACAATTCATAATTATACTGTTACCTGCCCATTCATTAGCATTGGCAATAACCAATCTCGTAAGGCGGTGAGTTGTTGGTTTTGTTGTTTTAGTAAAACTTGTTTTGATTGAATTGGACTTAATTGAATATCAAGTTTAGAAATTATTTCTTTTGGTGGTATTACAATTCTACTCTGTTTTAAGTGGTCTTGTGTAATATGCCCCATTGTTGTTTTTCTAAGGTCAGCAATCATTTTAAAATGCTTCAGATACCAAATTAACTGAAAATAAAAAAATGATTTTGGATACTTTTCAGATGTAACTTTAAAAATATGTTGATTTAAACCACCAGTTCCACCTGACCAAATCATAACTTCAAGAGATGCTGACCAAGAGAATAAAATATCTCCATTATTCACAATCAGTTTTTCAGGAATATCTGCTTTAACTTTTTCAGTGTTTTCTGTAAAACCGTCTCGCATTTCACGGATTTTTATAACAGGTAAAAATTCATCTGTATCAGGTCTATATTTCTGACAAGCCAAACCATTTGTGTAAGTTGCAATATCTAATAATGTTCCAACCTCCCATCCCTCAGGAATTTCATGTTTCAATTCTTCATTATAAACCATTTTACCGCCCGATGATTTATACCCTTCGACTTCGCTCAGGGTACTATCTTGTAAATTGGCAGGAAAATCGAACTGCACAAACCAATAATCGTAAAGCGTTTTTGCCATTGCTTCTAATTCCTGGTTTATTTTGTTGTTGAGTTCTATTTTGGCATCTAAGTCGGAAAGGACTTTGGCTATGGATTTTTGGGTGGAAATATTTGGTAAAGTCAGAGGAATTGCTTTTAAAATATTTAAAGGTAGTGAACATCTTTGACCACTTCCTCCTGCATTGTTTTCAAAATATCGTTTGGCTTGTTTTGTATTTAGCCAATAATACAAAAATTGACCATCCAGTTTTTCAATATAAGGGGTAAAGAGAGCTAAATGATAACCTAAAACGACATCTTCAAAACCTTGTGAAATATAAGTTGGTATGCCAATATCATCAGGCTTTTCACTATCTTTTGTAACTGCTACTTGCCCTCCTTTTAGAATGAATTTCTCATATTCATTATCAGTACAAGAAGCAACCATAAAATTTTTTGCTTTCTCATCATTAATAAAAGAGTTTTTATAAACATCAGTATAGTTGCACAATCGGATAGTTCTTTCGTTATCCTTTGTTTTTTTATCGACATTACTAAGTTTAACATCTGCAACATCATCTAATTTAAATTGTGTCCAATTATTCATACCCTAACCCCTTTAAATT
>JAYEOD010000442.1:0-1846 GCA_034722575.1 Bacteroidota bacterium
CTACTGCTATCACGTGTTATGAGTTCCGTAGATAAAGTTTTTATTGTTAATAATTGTTTAAAAACAATCCTAATTTAAAATTTAGTGTTGACTGTTTCATAAATCCTTCTTATCTTTGTTGGGAACATTTAACCAAAATTTAAATATTGTGGCAAAACAAAGTAAATTGATTAACTATCACATTGAGGAACTTCAAAAGTCAAATAATCTCTCTGAGAGGACAAAGAAGGTTTGTATCAATGGAGCAATTGACAATCTCTACAAAATAATGGCATTTTATTTTAAAAATGAAACCTTTAAGCAGGTTAGGAATTGTGGAGAAAAGACAAATAACGAGCTTATTACAATGTCTAAAAAGTATATCGAAGGGTATAATATTCAACCCGAAGATCTTGAAATGGACGAAGATAACTATCTTTTCGATAAGCTGAAATTTTATTGCTATGTTCGTTATGGTCTGACTAGCGAAACTGCTGAGCCTTATCGCCAGTATTTCTTAATGCGTCGTTTCCCGATCTTTAAGTTTATTACCGACGTGCTTAGAGCAGAATTTTCGGATAGGGAGTATTTTATCTTTATTAATAATTTCGGCTACCGAAAAGATGTAGAGAAAATGACTCTGCAGTCGGTGGGCGATATGTACGATATTACCAGAGAGCGTGTGCGTCAAATAGCTCTTTATGTCCCTACTAAAATACAGGAAATTGTTACTATCTTTAACGAAGAGTTGTACTACTCTGCAAATTATTTCGACTATAAGATTGATTCTAGTAAGAATTTTATCGTTATGGACGAGATGCATGCTAATAAGTTGAACCGTTATGAGTATCTTGACTATACTCAAAAGTTCTATACTTTTGTTTTTGGTGAGCTATTCACAAATTTTGTACCTCTTTATCTTAACGATAATACTCAACATACTATCTATTTCCTTGCAAATAAGCGGATTGCAAAGAGATTCGACTTCCAAGGATTCTATGATAAAGTTTATGGCATGGTTAATGCCCGAGTAGAAGGAGATTATCAGGTGTCGTACGAAGACTTGATTTATGAATTTATTCTTGACGAAGGAGAAGAGACTTATAATATAGTAAAGAGTCAATGCGATAAGCTGATTTCTAAAGAATTTGGTCTTTATAAGGATAAAAAAAATAATATCCTTATAAAACGTAATACACTTAAAAAAATATCCGAATATATTGTCGAAGTACTAGATAATGTTGGCAAACCAATGACTCTGGTTGATATTCATGAAACAATGAAGAAAATGAAGATTCGTGTGCCTCAAAATATTGAGTCTCTACGCTCTTCAATATTGAGCATCGATGAGGTTACTGCAATTGGAAAAACAAGTACATATGCTTTAAAAGGATGGGGCGAGATTGTTAAAACAGGTACCATTAAAGATATTGTTTACGAATTTCTTACTATGCGCAATGATCCAATTCATATCGATGATATTACCGATCATGTAAATATGTATAGAGATACAAATAATAAAAATATCCTTTCAAATTTGAAACTGGATAGATCAGGAACATTTATCTTCTTCCGTAAAGGATACGTGGGATTAAAAGGTGCTGATTATTCAACATCAAAAGTTTTTCCTAATTTAAAAGCATTGTAGAATTATAACATTTTAAATGGTTTTAAAAGCTTGTCAGTTTTGTTATCTGATGGGCTTTTTTTTGGGATACAGATTGATTAAGGTTGAGGTTGAAGATGATTGGATGATTGTGACACCTTCGGTGTGATTGGATGATTGTGACACCTTTGGTGTGATTGAATGATTGTGACACCTTTGGTGTGATTGGATGAATGTGACACCTTTGGTGTGATTGAATGA
>JAYEOD010000443.1:0-1844 GCA_034722575.1 Bacteroidota bacterium
CTTCGAACAAGTTCTCAGCTTCCCGGTCTCTCTAATGCTTCGCTGCGAGCTGAATAACATTTTTCTGAATGCCAATCCAACTCATTACTTACCTTTACCAATACAGTTGCAAACCTTTAAGGTTTATTAAATCCTGCCGACTGTTAACTCATATAATCATTCTCGTGTGTATTAAAAGTTTTTAGTATGGCTCGTTTCATCCGTTTATAATTTGTTTGCCCTGATACCAGTGCATTACGATTTCTATTTAACATAATGTTTTCTTTGTCGATTTGTTTATTCATTCAATCATTCAATTTTTCATTCGCCATTCGTAATTCGTAATTAATTCAGTTTTTATTTGTCGGATGGAGCTGCACATTTATAATCATTCTCGTGTGTGTTAAAAATTGCTTAACATGGGCGTTTCATCGTTTATAATTTGTTTTACGCTGATGTCAGGATGTTAAAACCTCTATTCAACATAATATTTTTTTGTTTTCCTTTGTCTTTTGCCTTGACGCAAAATAGCGAAAGTTTGTGAATAATGCAGATTAAGAGATATAAAAAGAGAGTTATTAAAAAATAAATTTTATGTTTGCTAAAAATAACAATTGTGGAAAATATACCATCGAAACTTGTAGAAAATGCCGTAGAAGAGCTTGGGAAACTTCCCGGTATAGGGAAAAGGACTGCTTTACGATTAGCTTTACACTTGCTAAACGAAGAGACTAATAATGTTGATAAATTAGGAAATGCGCTAATAAAAATGCGTAGAGAGATCACATATTGTAAAAAGTGTCACAATATTTCAAACACAGAGATATGCAACATTTGCGCTTCTACATCGCGGAAGCAAAATATTATTTGTGTTGTAGAAGACGTTAGAGACGTAATGGCAATCGAAAACACATCGCAATACACAGGATTATATCATGTTTTAAACGGCATTATATCACCAATGGAAGGTATAAGTCCGGAAGACTTAAATATCGAATCGCTGGTAAAAAGAATTGACGAAGAGAATATATCGGAAATTATTATGGCACTTCCCACAACAGTAGAAGGCGATACTACAAATTTTTATATCTACAAAAAAATAAAGAGTCTCAACATAAAAATTAGCACAATAGCGCGAGGAATTTCTATTGGAAATGAGATAGAGTATGCCGATGAAGTAACATTAGGACGATCGATAATTAACAGAATCCCCTACGAAAACTCATTCACCAAATAACTCATTCATAAAACTCAACTGTCCATCATCTATTGTTTTTTCTTCCACAACCTCCTCTTGTTCTTCCAATTGCTTATTTCCATCCAGTTCTCTAATCAAATCTTCTAAATCAATTTGCTTAGAATTTATTTGCATTAATGGCATAGAACGGTGATAATCACCTTCGGTAATATCTTTTATCGATTTCTTTATACACTTTATAAGAGTAAGATCGGCAGCAACACAATAAGCTTCGAGAGACTTTTTTTGTCTCTCGGAAAGCTTAAAAGCCACTTTACGATATTTAGCTTTTTTTCTACGCCGTTCTGCCATTATAATCCTGCTATAACTTTAATATCTGCAATAATTTTTTCTGCCAAAGCATCAGCATTTTTCTTTGTTTTGCTTTCGCTATAAATTCTAATTATAGGTTCTGTATTCGACTTACGTAGATGCACCCACTCTTTCTCAAATTCAATTTTCACACCATCGATAGTATTTACAGGATAAGAAGAATATTTCTCTTCCATTTTTTCAAGAATATCATCAACATCCAGCTCCGGTGTAAGAGCAATTTTATTTTTCGAGATAACATATTCGGGATATGTTTTTCTTAATTCAGATACTTTTTTACCTGATTTTGCCAAAT
>JAYEOD010000444.1:0-9428 GCA_034722575.1 Bacteroidota bacterium
TGATAATTCGATTATTGGTAAAGAGATTGTGGTAAAAGGATGGGTTAGGACTAAGAGGGGTAGTAAGAATGTGGCATTTGTAAATCTGAATGATGGATCGGTAATTCATAATTTGCAAATTGTTATTGATGTGGCTGAGTTTGATGCGGCATTAATTCAAAAAATCACCACAGGAGCATCGTTATCAGTAAAAGGTATTGTTAGCGAGTCGCAAGGTAGTGGACAGAAATACGAGATGGAAGCAAAAGAGGTTGACGTATTAGGTGTTTGCGATGCTAAAGAGTATCCTATCCAGCCAAAAAAACACTCTTTTGAATTTTTGCGCGAAAATGCTCACCTGCGTTTCCGTACTAATACTTTTGGTGCTATAAATCGTATCCGTCATAATATGATTTTTGCTATCCATAAATTTTTTAATGATAAAGGATTCTGTAATATCCATACTCCAATAGTTACCTCTTCCGATGCTGAAGGCGCAGGAGAGATGTTTAGAGTATCTACTTTAGATCCTAAAAATCTTCCTTTAACAGAAGATGGAAGCGTAGATTATAAACAAGATTTTTTCGGCCACGCAACAAATCTTACTGTATCCGGACAATTAGAAGCGGAATTGGCCGCTCTTGCTCTTGCTGAGGTTTATACTTTTGGACCTACTTTTAGAGCCGAAAACTCTAATACAAAACGTCATCTTGCTGAGTTTTGGATGATAGAGCCGGAAATGGCTTTTTGCGACATCAACGATAATATGGATCTTGCTGAAGAGATGATGAAATATGTTATTCGGTATGCTTTAGATAATTGTTTTGATGATTTAGAGTTTTTGAGTAAACGACTACAGGATGAAGAGAAATCGAAACCGGCTAATCAACGCTCAGAAATGGAACTTATAGAAAAACTCAAGTTTGTTGTTGATAACGAGTTTGAGAGGATTACTTATACTCAAGCATTCGAAATTCTTAGAAATTCTAAGCCTAATAAGAAAAAGAAATTCGATTATATAATTACTGAATGGGGTGCTGATTTCCAGTCAGAACACGAAAGATATCTTGTTGAAAAACATTTTAAAAAACCTGTTATTGTTATTGATTATCCTAAAGAGATAAAAGCTTTTTATATGAAGCAAAATGACGATGGTAAGACTGTTAGAGGTATGGATGTGCTGTTCCCTCAAATTGGTGAAATAATTGGAGGTTCGCAACGCGAAGAGAATTTAGATAAACTAACATCTTTAATGGCAGAGATGAATGTTCCTGAAGAGGAATTATGGTGGTATATCGATACTAGAAAATACGGAACTGTTGAGCATTCGGGATTCGGACTGGGTTTTGAGAGATTGATGTTGTTTGTTACCGGAATGGGTAATATTCGCGATGTAATTCCTTTTCCTAGAACACCGCAAAATGCCGCATTTTAATATGTGCTATTATTGTAATTATTAATTATTAGGGTTAATTTTATTGATAAGAAATAAAATAAAAAAAAGTGCGCTAAAGTTTTTGTAGTCAATCTGTTAAAGATAAATATTATGACGTAATAAATTTTAGTGCACCGAATAACTGTTTTTATGTTAAATCAAAGATTACAACTTAAGCTACTTCAAAAACTTTCGCCGCAGCAGATTCTTTTAATGAAACTTTTGCAGATTCCTTCTATTGCCTTGGAAGAACGTATTAAGCAAGAGGTAGAAGAGAACCCCGCTTTGGAAGAGAGTAGCGATAATCAGGAGGTTTCTGATGAGTTGAGTTCTGATGATGATAGAAGTAGTGATGATTCGGATGAATTTGATATTAATGATTATATCAACGAAGAAGATGTCCCAAATTATAAGCTTCAGGCAAATAATAGCAGTAAAGATGATGAAACAAAAGAGATCCCTTTTGCAGCAGGAATCTCCTTTCATGAGTTGTTATTACAACAATTGGGACTGCTAAAAATAGAAGACGAAAAGTATAAAAAAGCTGTTTATATAATAGGTAATATCGACGAATCAGGATATCTGCAACGCGAGCTGGAGTCTATGGTCGATGATTTAGCTTTTTCTCAGAATATTAGTACTAATAAGAAAGAGGTTGAAGAGATTCTCTTTTTAATTCAGGGTTTTGATCCTGCCGGAGTAGGGGCGAGGAATTTAAAAGAGTGTTTGTTGCTTCAACTAAAAAGGAAAGATCAGGAAGATCCTGCTATAAGATTAGCGATATTGGTGCTTTCAAAATATTTTAGGGAGTTTACAAAAAAACACTACGATAAAATAATTAAGCGAGCAGGTATTTCTGAAGATGATCTGAAAGTAACTATCTCTGAAATATTGAAATTGAATCCTAAGCCGGGTAATTCATTAGGAGAGAGTAGTGGAGTTAGCCATTATATTATCCCCGATTTTATTATTAATAATCAGGATGGTGAATTGGAACTCTCGTTAAATAGTAAAAATGCTCCGGAATTGCATCTTAATAATACATACATCGATATGTTGCAGTCGTATAGCGAGAATCGTAAAAATCAAAGTAAACAACAAAAAGAGGCGGTGATGTTTATTAAGCAGAAAATAGATTCTGCTAAATGGTTTATTGATGCTATACGACAAAGACAAAATACGCTGTTTGTAACTATGAATGCCATAATGCATTATCAGCATAAATATTTTATGGATGGCGATGAAACAAAGTTAAGACCAATGATATTGAAGGATATTGCTGAAATAGTAAATCTTGATATATCAACAGTTTCGCGTGTGGCTAATAGTAAATATGTTCAAACCCCTTTTGGAACGTTTTTGTTAAAGACATTCTTTTCGGAGTCGATGCAAAAAGATACAGGGGAGACGGTTTCTACTCGGGAAATTAAAAAAATTCTTCAGGATACTATAAATGCTGAAAATAAGGCTAAGCCTTATACCGACGAACATCTTGTAAAAATACTTAAAGAAAAAGAGTATAGTATTGCGCGTAGAACTGTTGCTAAATATCGTGAGCAGTTGAGTATTCCTGTGGCTCGTTTGCGTAAAGAACTTTAAAAATAATTTCATGGAAAAACTAATCGCCAAATGGATCTCTTTTGTTTTCCATCCTTTGCTTATCCCTACTTACGTATTATTATTGCTGTTTAATTTGAATTTATTTGTTTTTGACCTTATCTCGTACCAAGGTAAAATGCTTCTTTTATTTTTGGTTTTTTTGGTGAGTTATGTCATGCCTGTGGTTATAATATTTTTTTATATCAAAATGGATTGGGTGAAATCTATCTATATGGAAAGTAAGGAGGAGAGGATATTGCCGATATTTACTGTAGCGCTATTTGTATTAGGAGCTGCTTTTTTATTAAAACAGCTTAATATTTCGGTTATTATTTATCTGTTTCTTTCGGGTATGTCAATGCTTTCGATGATTGTGCTCGTAATTACTTATTACTGGAAAATTAGCCTCCATACGGTTGCTGCGGGCTCTATTGCGGGTTCTTTTTTGGGATTGGCAATAAGTTATAACGTTAGTATTAACGGGCTTATTTACGCTTTAATTTTAATTTCGGGTTTAGTGGGCTTTGCGCGATTAAAATTAAAAGCCCACAATGCCATGCAGGTTTATGCAGGTTATATTGTAGGCTTTTTATTTATGTTTTTTTTATTTATTGCTGCTTAATGCATCAAGTAAAATGTTTTTTTAAAATTTGCTAATTGAAATACCAATACTAATAGGTGTCATCTCAGGGCCTTTGTTCTCCTCAAATAGTGTTGTTAATGAGTAGTATGCCGAAATATCAATCCACTTATAACCGATTCGTAAAGTTGGTCCATAACGTAAATTGTTAATCCCATCAATACCCTTTTTCTTTATAGTGATGTCGCTGGAAGAGTCATCACTATAATTATCTCCTTTGTATTTGCTTAAGCTATTAATAAGATACCCTAATTTAAACCCAATTGCCGCACGTAATTTATTTTCTGTCCGAATTTTTAATTCTATAGGGATATCCAAATAAGCAACACTAATCTTAGAGCGTTTTGTTTCTACTCCTGTTCCGTTAGATAGTGTATCAGGAATAGCGCTGAAAATCATTATGCCTTCATCATTTTTTTTTAATTCATTGTCGAAGTACAGATTGTGAACCCCTAATCCAACTCCGGATTGAAAACTAAAGGATGTGTTTTTTATCGGGAATTCATACATGCTATAGATGTTGATACCGCGATTAATAGAGGCTGAATTGAATGCTTCCGGCGTGTCTTGCCAAATATCTGTAAATAGATCTATCCTGGTCTTAAATTGATTCTTGTCAAGTTCTGTTTTTTTTTCGTTCTGTGCCTGAACACCAAGTGCAATTAAAACAAAAAGAATAAACGTTGTAACTAATGCTTTTTTCATAATTGTGAATTTATATGTTCTGTAATACAAAAATAGTAAAATTGTAACGCTTTAAAGGCGGGGTGTCTTAATAATTGTTCAAATGTTTGAAAAAGCAGAGGTTTTATAAAAAGAAAAGTCTCAATAACTGAGTTAACAGTGTATTGAGACTTTTAAGTGGTGGGCCCACCTGGACTTGAACCAGGGACCACTTGATTATGAGTCAAGTGCTCTAACCAACTGAGCTATAGGCCCGGTTTTTTAATTCAGCATTTAGCTTTGAAAAGCGATTGCAAATGTACACCTTTGTAGTTAGAAAACAATAGTAAATTTAAAAAAAAATAAAATATGATTTTAAAAGGGGTAAAAAATATTATCTTCGATTTTGGTGGGATAATAATTGATATAGATTATAGCGCTGTAAAACAGGCTTTTATTGATGTCGGGATGCGTGATCCTGATAAATTCTATAAGCACGATAGTCATGCTAAAATAGTTGAAGATTTTGAGTGTGGGCTGGTATCTCCTGCTAAATTTCGAGAAGAAATCATTTCTGATATGGTTTCTCCTATTAATTACGATGCTTTTGATACGGCTTGGAATGCTATTATTAAAACAATTCCTCGAAAAAGAGTAGAGTTAATTGATGAATTGAGTAAAAAATATAGAGTCTTTTTACTGAGTAATACTAATTCTATCCATTACAATAAATACACTAGTGAGTTTAGAGAGACGTATAAGCGCGAATTAATAGATCTGTTCGACAAGGCTTATTTCTCTTTCGAGATGAAGCTCAGAAAGCCTGATAAGCAAATTTTTGACAAAGTGTTAAAAACTGAAAACCTTATAGCAAATGAGACTTTGTTTGTTGATGACTCAGAAATTAATATTGAAGCAGCTAAATCTGTAGGACTTAAAGTGTTGTATAAACCACAGAAAGAAGAGTTGACAGATTTTTTTTAATTAGTTTCGTTTTTTAGCATGCGGTAGATTGTAGTTTTGCCAACATCTAATTTATCTGCTACTAAGCGAACTTTGTTATTGTACTTCTCGAGAAAATGATGGATAATTATTTTCTCGTAGTCTGCTAGTGTCTTCTCTTCAAGCAAAAGATCCGGCATAATAGATTTTCCGGAAAACATTATGTCATCAGCAGTTATTTCATCAGAATTCGACATTACAACGGATAGGTCTATTACAGCTTTTAACTCGCGTACATTGCCCGGAAAGGAGTAGTGTTGAAGCTTGTGAATTACCTCTTTCGAAAAATATTTATCCGTGATGTTATTGCTCTTACAAAATTCTTGCAGAAAATATTTAGCCAAAACAAGAATGTCGTTAGTGCGATTGCGCAAAGGCGGAACATTTATAGGAAGTCCTATTAATCTGTAATAAAGGTCTTCTCTGAACTCCCCTTTTTCTACTAACTCTTCAAGATTTTTATGTGTGGCAGAAATTATTCTAACATCGGTTTCAATGGTTCTGTTACCACCAATTCTCGTAAGCTCACCCTCTTGTAATACGCGTAATAATTTAGCTTGCATATTAAGATCCATATCACCTATTTCATCAAGAAATAGAGTTCCGTTGTTGGCTCGCTCAAATTTCCCGATTCGTGTTGACGAGGCTCCTGTAAACGAACCTTTCTCATGCCCAAAAAATTCACTCTCAATAAGCTCTTTTGGTATTGCCGATACATTTACCGCAACAAAGGGATACTTTTTTCTGATAGAGTTATAATGAATAGATTTTGCCACTAGCTCTTTTCCCGTTCCTGTTTCACCAAAAATAGAAACAGTGATATTTGTTTTTACGGCTTTATCAATTAAGCGGAATAGAGAAATTATTTCAGTGCTATTTCCTTTTATTAAATTATTATACGAAAACTTTTTATCTATCTCCTTTTCAAGTATGTTGATTTTATTCTGTAGAGTTAATTTCTCTTTGATTTTTATTGTGCTGTTCCAAAGCCTCTCTTTGGTGTCGTCATCTTTAATAATATAGTCGTAAACACCTTTTTTTAACAAAGTTATTGCTGTTTGAATGTTTTGTTGCCCCGATACAATTACAACAGGTAAATCGGGATGGTGTTTTTTTATCTTTTTTAGGATGTCTATTCCCGACATCCCCGGTAGGTTATAGTCGAGACTTACCATATCCGGCTTTTTGTATAAATTGTCTAGAAAATCTTTCCCATTATGAAAAATTTCGATTTGATAATCGGGATTTAATGAGAGATGATGTTGTAAAATTTTGGCGAAAATTTTATCATCTTCCACAATAAATATTTTAAAGGGTAAAGAAGACATAGATCTTTATTTTAACTTACAATATACGCACTTTTTTTAAATGACAAAAATTTTTAAAAAAGGACTGTCTTTTAATTTTGGGAATCTATAATAATATCAAAAATAGAAAAAATTTCGTTTATATTGTCAGATAAAATTAATTTTATTTTGTGTTGTTTGAAATCCGGTATTCCTTTGAAGTATCCGGTGTAAAATTTCCTCATCTCTAAAAGGGCACTTCTTTCGCCTTTCCATGCTATCTCTTTTAGTAAATGATCTGAGCATACTTTTATTCTCTCTTCTAATGTTGGCTTTGGTAGTAATATCCCTTCATCAAGGTATTTTCTGATTTGTTGAAACAACCATGGATTACCAATAGCCGCTCTTCCTATCATTATTGCGTCAACACCGTATTTATTCCTCATCTCAAAGGCTTTCTCGGGGCTGTTGATATCTCCGTTGCCAATTATAGGAATGTGCATTCTAGGGTTGTTTTTCACATCTCCTATAAGAGTCCAATCTGCTTCTCCTTTATACATTTGGGCTCTTGTTCTTCCGTGGATTGTTAATCCTTGAATCCCTACATCTTGTAACTGCTCTGCTATTTCTACTATTTGTTTGCTGTTATTGTCCCACCCTAATCGTGTTTTTACTGTTACGGGAGTTTTTACTGATCTGACTATGGCTTCTGTCATAGCAATCATTTTTGGGATATCTTTTAATATTCCGGCACCGGCACCCTTTTTTACCACTTTTTTTACCGGGCAACCAAAATTAATATCAATAATATCAGGATTGGCTCGTTCAGCAGCTTGTGCTGCTTTTATCATCGAATCAGTATCGTGACCAAAAATTTGTATTCCTATCGGACGTTCGTCGTTGTTTATATCAAGTTTTTTTAAACTTTTTTCTGCATCACGAATTAATGCTTCTGATGATACGAATTCGGTGTACATTAAATCTACTGAGTAGTGTTTACATATCTGACGGAATGGAGGGTCTGTTATATCCTCCATAGGAGCTAATATTAGTGGATAGTGTGGTATTTCTACGTCGCCAATTTTAAACATATTTTTGTTTGTAGATTATTTTAATAGATTTTCTTAATTTGCAGCAAATTTATATAAAATTTGATATGATGCGCAAAAACAAATTACCGATGTTTGATACACCCGGATTGCAGTTATTTATTTTTTTAATAATTGTATTGGTCTCTCTGCTTTTTGTTTCGTTAGCCGGAATTGTTTTTGCTATTCCGTTTTTTGGTAGCAATATTATAACAGAGTTGGGTAAGTTGGGTTCTGATGATGCTGATTTGGGCTTGATGAAGTATTTTCAGGTTGTAAATCAGATGGGATTATTTATTGTTCCTGTTGTGCTTTTTGGATATTTTGTGATGAAAAGTAATGTTAAATTCTATAAATTGAATATGGCTCCGGATATTAATAATTTTGTTTTGGTTTTTGTGTTGGCCTTTTCAATTTTACCGATTATTGGGTTTTTAGCTGAGTGGAATGACGGATTGCAGTTACCTGAAATGTTTAGTTCGGTGGAGGAGTGGATGCGGCAATCGGAAGAAAAAGCTAGAAAAATCACGGTGGAATTGCTTGGAGAGACTTCTCTGAGTGGTTTATCAATAAATATGTTGATGATTGCTATTATTCCGGCTTTTGGCGAGGAACTGTTTTTTAGAGGTGTTTTGCAACAGCTTTTCGAAAAATTGTTTAAGAATAGCCATATTGCTATTATAGTAACAGCATTTTTGTTTAGCGCTCTTCATATGCAGTTTTTTGGTTTTATACCACGTTTTTTGCTGGGCGCCTTATTCGGATATCTGTTTCTTTGGTCTAAGTCGATGTGGATTCCGATTTTTGCGCATTTTGTTAATAATGGAACTGCGGTGGTGTTTTCTTTCTTAGCAGCTAGTAATACTATTGCTATTAAAGAGGAAGAGATTGGCGATTTTAATAATACTACAGGGATGATTGTTTTCAGTCTTCTGCTAAGTGTTAGTATTCTTTATTATTTATATAATAAAAGAGTAACATATAATACCAATTGAATTTTAAAATGGCCGACATAAATTCAAAATATTTTTTTGTTTTACAATCTTCAAATTTTAAGCATAGTAATAGCTACGTTTAAATTTTAAGTGCGGTAAAACTGGAAAAGATGAAGGATTTATCGGGTATTTTGATGTTCAATTGGTATAGTAGTGTAATAAAATGATTAATGAAGATTAAGACTGAGGTAGAGGTTAAGACTGAGATTGGGATTTTTTCTTCGCTTTAGCTTCGAAAGGGAGATCGAGAATGGATGAATGATAGATTAAGATTAATTTAGAGGTTGGACCCTGCTCAGTAACTTGGATGATTGGATGATTGGATGATTGAATGATTGGATGATTGAATGATTGGATGATTGGATGATTGTGGCACCTTTGGTGCGGGGTTGGATAATTAAATAATTTAGGTTACTAAGATATCAGTAAATTCGACACCTCATAATTAAACTCAATGGTTTATAAATGAAAATAAAAAAAGCCGGCTTTTAAGCCAGCTTTTTTTAATATTTGATTTCGTTAATTTTCCGTGTCGAATAGTTAATTTTAAAAGCTCCAATTTTTCGAAGTTCCTGTTTTATATCAGTAACAATACCCATCTTTGTCTCTTTATCTACTTTTAAAGAAGTTGTGAGGAATTTTCTATCGGCCTCATCTCTTGCTTCTCTTTCAGCAATAATAAATTCTTGGATATCAGTAACTTTAGCAAAACTGTCATTTAACTGGATTCGTGTGTTCGTA
>JAYEOD010000445.1:0-1840 GCA_034722575.1 Bacteroidota bacterium
CAGGATGAATAGTAGGTACATCATGAATCTCTTCGAAAGTAATTCCATATAACTTGTTAGCAACTAAGAAGGCTCCTTCGCGAACATTTTCTAACTTAAAGTAAGGACGCAACTCATTTTCATCAAGATCATATTTTGCTTTACGAATTTTTTCAGCATAATACCACCAATCCCAGCTGGCTAATTCAAATTCACCACCCTCTTTGTTAATCATTTTTTGCATCTCTTTAGCCTCTTTTTTTGCTAAAGGAAGCGCATGGCTCCATATTTCACCAAGCAGCTGCATTACATTCTCAGCCTTTTTTGCCATTCTTGGCTCAAGGCGATAATCAGCATAATTCTTAAAACCTAGCAAACTTGCTTTTTGATAACGTAGCTTTACAATATTTGAAAGAATCTCTTTATTATCATTTTCATTATTGTTATTACCACGATTCAAATAAGCAGTATATATTTTCTCACGCAGATCACGATTTTCGGCATACTGAAGAAAAGGAATCATACTAGTTTTTTGAGTTGTAAAAACCCATTTTCCTTCCATGCCCTCTTCTTTTGCTGTTTCAGCAGCAGCTTTTATCGAAGATTCAGAAAGACCGGCTAAATCCTTTTCATCTGCCACAACCATTTTAAAACTGTTAGTCTCGGCTAATACATTTTGCGAAAACTTTAATGTTAAAGATGATAATTGTGAATTAATACTTTTCAGCTTTTCTTGCTGCTCTTTTGATAAATTAGCACCACTTCTCTCAAAACCTTTATATTTATTTTCAAGAATATAAGCTTGTTCTTCGGTAAGATTTAACTCATCTTTTTTAGCATAAATAGCTTTTACTCTTTTAAAGAGTTTAGCATTTAAACTAATCTCATCGTAATGAGCTGAAAGCATAGGAGAAACCTGCTCGGCAATTTTTTGTAACTCCTCGTTAGTATTTGAGCCATTTTGAGCATAAAAAACAGACGACACTTTATTTAAAATATCACCACACTCCGACATTGCCACAATAGTATTTTTGAAAGTAGGTTCTTCCTGATTATTTACTATTGCCTCTATTTCCGCTTTATGCTCTTCTATTCCTTTTTCAAAAGCAGGGATATAGTGTTCGTTTTTAATCTTTCCAAAAGGAGGAATTTTAAAAGGTGTATCGTACTCCGTAAAAAACGGATTCTCGATTTTTTCAGGTGCAGTGTTGCAAGCACCAATCATTACAGCTACCATTAATAACAGAATTATTTTTCGCATATTAATATAATTTGATTTTTGTTCATATTCATTCTGCCACGAAAGTAGTAATTTATTATGAATAACACGAACTATATACAACTAAGATTGATTGATTGACTGATTGGTTGATTGACTGATTGGTTGATTGACTGATTGGTTGATTGACTGATTGACTGATTGGTTGATTGACTGATTGACTGATTGGTTGATTGACTAATTGAATGGGTAAGACATAACATAATCTACTTTCATCGGATCAAAAAAATTAGATTAATTCATTTAATTCGATGAAACATTCATGACAATAAATTTTCACACACGAGAATGATTATAATGGCGACTTCCATCCGACCGAAATATAAAATTATAAACGGATGAAACGCCCATGTTAAACAATTTTAACACACACGAGAATGATTATATGAGTTAACAACCGGCAGGATTTCGACAAACCTTCAAGGTTTGCAGCTGTATTGGTAAAGGTAAGTAACGAGTTGGATTGGCATTCAGAAAAATGTTATTCAGCTCGCAGCGAAGCATTAGAGAGACCGGGAAGCTGAGAACTTGTTCGAAGATCACCCGGCCGAACTTATGCTTTGCAAAGAGAAGAATAATATT
>JAYEOD010000446.1:0-1838 GCA_034722575.1 Bacteroidota bacterium
CAACCAACCAACCAATCAACAATCAATCAACCAATCAATCAACCAATCAATCAACCAATCAATCAATCAATCAATCAATCAATCAAAATTTAATGGACTTATACAGATAAGGAGATAAGGCATGCCTTATCTCTACGAATAACCTCAATCTTAACCTCAACCTCAATCCGGGTATTCTATTCTTAAGTGATAGATATTCATTAATTGTCGTTTCAAAATTTTCTTTACCGCTCTAATATCACGTAAAGTAATATCTGCATTCATCAATTGATTCGACTCGAACAATTTGGCTACAACACTTTCTACTAAGGCGCTAATTTTTTGTTCATCGGGAGCGGTCATACTTTTCGATGCGGCTTCTACCGAATCAGCGATCATCAAAACAGCCGTCTCTTTAGAGAATGGGATTGGACCGTGATAGGTATAATTTTTTTCGGATAAACCCTCATCAGGATTATCGAGTTTTTGTCTAACATAAAAATATTCTGTTTTACGTGTACCGTGATGAGTACGGATAAAGTCTATCAATTGTTCCGGAAGGTTATTCTTTTTTGCCAATTCCACTCCTTTAATAACGTGACTACGAATAATGCGCGAGCTCTCTTCGTTCGACAGATCATCATGGGGATTAATTCCGTTAGATTGATTTTCTGTAAAAAAAATTGGGGTATCCATTTTACCTATATCATGATACAAAGCGCCTGCCCGAACTAACAAAGCATTACCACCAATTTCGCGAATAGCCTCTTCGGCAAGAATAGCTACCTGATTAGAGTGGTGGAAAGTCCCCGGTGCCACTACAGCAAGCCTTCTTAATAATTTACCATTAGTATCCGACAACTCGAGCAGCGTAACATCTGTAACAATACCAAATACTTTTTCGAAAATATAAATCAAAGGATAAGCAAACAGAGACAACACAGCACTGCCGGCAAGAAGCACTAAATCGGTATATTGATAATTCTCAAAACTTCCCTGCCCTAGCAGATGGAGCCCTGTATAAACAACAAAATAAGATATCATTATAAAAAATGAAGTAATAAAAAATTGTGCTCTACGATGCAGATTAAAAATACTCACCACCGCTACAATTCCTGCCACAATCTGCATCACTACAAAGTTAAAACTATCCGGAACTATAAAACCAAATATCATAACAGCTATCAGATGGACATAAATAGCAAGGCGCGCATCGAAAAAGGCACGTATCAAGATAGGCAGAATGGCAATAGGAACGATATAAAGGAAATCGGGATTATATTGCGATGTAAAACTAGTTAGCATTACAATCATTAATATAACAAAAAGTATAAGTACAATTTTTTTATTCTCTTCATAAACATCTTTTCTAAAAAAGAATATATAGATAAAAAAGATCATCATCATAACAACAATCAAAATACCATGCCCCAAATAAATAAATTTAGAGCTATAATTTTCGCCCAAGCGCATACTAAAGTCTTTTTCAAGCGATTTAAGATTGCGATAACTTTGTTGAGTAACCACTTCTCCCTTAGCAATAATTTTTTCGCCCTTTTGCACCATACCGCGTGTTAAAGAGATGTCTGACAACAACTCTTTTTTTGCATCTTTAGACTTTTGCTCATCATAAAAAATATTTTGTTCAATACTTTTTTGAATAACACGCAGTAACATTGCTTTTTTTAAAGTAGAAATATCTGAAGCATTAATAACTTTTTTAGAATACTCATCAGCACTTTTAACAGTAAACAGATCTCCAATTTTAAATTTTAATGCAATATTATCTTTCACCAACCTAATTATAAAACCGTCACTTTTTTTCTCTATATCCTCATTAACCAAAAGTATCCCACGCT
>JAYEOD010000447.1:0-1836 GCA_034722575.1 Bacteroidota bacterium
TATTTTCAGTACTATTTACTCATTAGATGCTAATACTAAACCACCATAAAGTACTCTTAACTCTAAATAGTCAAGACACTCCCAACTCCAAGTACTTCTATTCGAACGTGACCCCTACAAGACCCCCTATGAAACCCCTACAAAAGGTGTTTTTTCTATTTTTTCTTGCATAGTATGACACAAAACCTTGCACTAAAAATAAATTCTTGCAATTAAAGAAAAATCCTTGCAATAACCTTGCAATACGTGTTTCTGCGCGGTTTTTGGACTAATGGCATCAGAAGCAAGTAAGATGATATTCTTAGATGTTTTGAGAAGTAGAAGAAATAAAATCTCTGCGCCAACGTCTAACCATACCATCGCTAAGGTCGTATTCTTCACTAAGTTCTTTTATCGTTCTACCTGATTCTAATAGCTTTACTATCATAACCTTAAGCTCATTTTTATAATGTCTTGCCATAATTCAAAAATATAAAATTTATAGACTCTATAAAATCGTCACAACAAAGGTAGGCACTCCAGTTGTAACCCCCCCGCAAAAAATTAAGCATAAACTTGGTGTTAAATCTACCGCAGCAATGGCGATTTATGCTGTTGTAAATAATATTATTGATCTTAATAATTCCTTGAAATTAATGAAATAATTATTTCCTTTTATACATATCACATATTTTTGGGATACTATCCTACATATTACCCCTGTTTTTGGCGATTGTATGAATAACTTATTCCTACCATTTTTGCATTTGTATTTAATCTAAATATTAGCAAGATGAAAAACATAGGAATTTTTTACGGTTCATCAACCGGAAACACAGAGGCTGCAGCCAAACAAATCCAAAAGGAATTGGGCGAAGGTATAGCCAAAACTTTTGATGTAGCAAATGCAAAAGCAAGCGATATAGAACAATTTTCAAATCTCATATTTGGCTCATCAACATGGGGTATTGGCGATATGCAGGATGATTTTGAAGACTTTCTATCCCAGATAAAAAAAGCAAACCTTGAAGGTAAAAAAGCAGCAATTTTTGGTTTTGGTGACCAAGAAATGTATGCTGATTCATACGTTGATGCCATTGGCGAAATTTATGAAACCCTTGATGGAAAAGGATGTCAGATTGTAGGAAAAGTTTCAACCGATGGTTATGAATATGATGAATCCAAGGCAGTAGTTGATGGGCAATTTGTTGGTTTGCCTTTAGATGAAGAAAATCAAAGCAATTTAACCGATAATAGAATTAAACATTGGGTTGAACAACTTAAAAATGAGTTCAATTAGTTTTTTAACTAAAAAAAAAAGGGGCGAAAAATAGTAAGTCATAAATTGATAAGCCCCCTTTTTTTATTTTATACTAAAAATGAGCAAAGCCATCAATATATTAAAACAAGCATCAGGCATTACTATTTTTTTAATTTTCCTGATGCTCTTATCTATATCAGCTAAGGCTGTTTCTATAAGCGGAAAAGTTATAAATTCTGATACAAAAGAAACTTTGCCGGGCGTAAGTGTTTTTGTAAAAAACACGGTGCTTGGAACATCAAGCGATATAAATGGGGATTTCCAATTAAAAAATATTCCTACCGATTCGGTTACGGTTGTTTTCTCGTTTGTGGGATTCAAAATGCAGGAATTAAATTTTTCAAACAATAACTTAGATTCCATTATTATCGAATTGCAGCCATCATCCATTTCCCTTCAGGAAGTAGTAATCAGCACGGCAAAAAACCAATTGAAAAGTTTTGAGCAAACTACTCCTGTTTCAGTGCTTACACAAAGTAAAATTACCGAAAACGCTACACAGGATCTTGCAGATATAATAAGCCGCGAACCCGGTG
>JAYEOD010000448.1:0-1827 GCA_034722575.1 Bacteroidota bacterium
TTCGGAGGACAGGGAGGTTGAAGAGGAGACTCCAAAACGCCCTTTCATTAAAAAATTAGATTAATTCGTTTAATTCGATGATTGAATGATGCTTGTTCATAAAATAATATGAAAGAATCGTTTTATTTTAATGATTTCAACGATTCATTTAAGTCAATAATATTATTAGCAACGGCATAAATAGCCATAGCGGCAGTAGATTTTACATTAATTTTGCGACCTAAGTTTTTTCGATGTGTTACAACGGTATGTATGCTAATAAAAAGTTCGTCGGCAATTTCCTTATTCGACTTTCCTTTAGCGAGCAGTTTCAGCACATCAGTCTCTCTATCTGTAAGTAAATTTCCGGAAATACTTTTCGTACCATTTTTTATAGTAAGATACTTAGAAATAGTATTACAAATCAGCTCTTTAGAATCATTAATATAGACATAATCCTGAAAAAGAGATCGGAACATCCTGTCGTAAACAGTAACTACTAAACCTATTAAGTTATTATCTTTAAAATGCGAAGAGAATTTATTTATAGCATTATTACAGTTATTCAAGAAAATTGGATTAACTATAACAATGTCATACTTGCCGGGATTTTCTATTTTATAACTACTACCTAATGAATCGATAGCAGTAATAACAATATCACTATCAATTGACTTGATTATATTTGTTAAACCTTCCAGCACAATAAAAGAGGACTCTACTAATAGTATATTATATTCTTTTTTCACTTAGAAGCTTTTTTAAATCGTATTTCCATTTTCTCCACTAATGGGATTAATATTTCATTTTCAATTTTTGCATGAACATGTAAATCCTGCTTTAAATCGAATAAAGCGCATAACACTTTTCGTCGAATTTTACTATCTCCCTTTTGTGGTATATATTGTAACAAAAGACTAATTAAATCATCGAGTTTCTCTTCAATATCATCGTGATGTTCCTTATAATCACTAACAGAATAATTATTCTTTTCATTAGGCAAACTATTAATTTTTATACCATCAAACAGCTTGCTGATATACGGAAAAACAATATTATTCTCATAATTAAAATGTTGATCAACTTCGGTTATATATTCATTAAAAAACCGATCTACCATTAATATTTCAGAATTCCCATTTACCCTATACATCAATTTTATATCCTCACTAATATCGGGATAAATCTCTGTAAGATAGTATTGGTGCGATTTTTTCAAATAATCAATAATTTCTAAAATCCCATTACAATCAAATAGTTGAAAAGGCTTATAATTAATATTTGTATGCAAATTAACAATCGAGAGAAAAACATTAAGGTCAATATTATTCTCTATACAAACAACCTCAACAGTACTCGCTTTAAACCCCAAACTAATTCCAAATCGTTCAATCACCGATAAAAGAAAATGATTTTCAAGTATCACATCCTTCATTTTCATCTCTTTGCTAATCATGACATTATTTTTTTATTCTCATTATTGCAAATATAATAGATTATCAAAAATTAAAAAATAGGATTTTACCATTACAATAAAATGTCATCCGTTTATTTTTTAGACAGGATTTACATGATTAACATGATTTCATCCGTTTATAATTTCATATTTCGGTCGGATGGAAGTCGCCATTATAATCATTGTCGTGTGTATTAAAAGTTTTAGTATGGCTCGTTTCATCCGTTTATAATTCATTCGCCCTGATATCAGGCTTTTAAAAATCCTATTTAACATAATATTTTTTTGTTGTTCTTTTGCCTTGACGCAAAAGAACCAAAAAGTCAAGGCTTACATAAAAATATTATCCATCTCTTTGCAAAGCATAAGTTCGGCCGGGTGATCTTCGAACA
>JAYEOD010000449.1:0-9336 GCA_034722575.1 Bacteroidota bacterium
CAAACAAACGGTAAATTCTCTTCTGTTGGATCGATTGTAACCCTCACAAAAACATAAAGACTATCATTCGGATAAATTTTTATATCAGAAAAATCGGTTCCCGATACACCGTCAACATTAATGCGAAACTGCGATTTATTACCACGCGCCAGAGTAATAGAAGATATCTCTATGGCACTACTACTATTATTATAAATCCTAAAATCTTTTGTTGTCGATCCCACGGTAGAAAAAACCGTATCAAACATCACCGTATCCATCGAAAACCCAAGTTTTACATCAGGCGAACTGTTAATAGCGTCCTTTTTTTCGCACGACATCAAGCCAATAACAAATACTAAAGTCACAAACAGACTATTTTTCAAAAATTTTTTATCTCTAATCATTCTAATTATTTGATATTACAACACAAGTACGCAAAATTAACATATTTATTGCGTTTTCGAGTATATTTCACCACTCAAAATTTACGCATCCCGGCAAGGGAAAACTACTAATACGTAAAATCCGTATTGCTTTGATTTTTATTTGGGCTAGTATTTGCTGATTTCGACGAATTATCGTTATCTAATTCATCAGCATAATGGCCATGCAATTTTTTTATCCTCTCCTCCCACTCTTCGTCATATTCGAGCCAGACACGTTTTTTTCGTTGAAGTCCTTTTGTTCGATAATATATTGCCAGCACAACACCCGAAATAGCTCCCATCAGATGTCCCTCCCACGAGACAGGTTTATCGGGATAAAAATCAGGAAAAACCCCCCACACCATACTTCCGTAAAGAAAAATAATAATCATAGCAAAAGCCATTAATTGCTTTTGTCGGCGCAACAGTCCACTAAAAAAATGAAATGTTGCAAGAGCATAAACAATACCACTAGCACCAATATGCGAAGCATTTCCACGTGCAAAAAGCCACACCCACACACCTGTCATTAAATACGATAACAGAAGCACTTTAAATGCCATTTTGTCGTAAAAATAGAATAATCCGGTGGCTAAAAAAAAGAGCGGGATTGAATTTGAGATAAGATGTTTAAGACTTCCGTGGATAAATGGCGAGGTAAATATTCCTATAATACCTTCTGCTTTTAATGGAATAATACCATACGAAGAGAAATTAAAATGAGTATTTATCTCAATTAATTTCACTACCCAAAGCACTGCTATTAAGAGCATAGGATACACCATGCCGGCAATTAATTTTCTTCTCTCTTTTTTTACTGTCACAACAAGTTATTAATTATTGTTAATTCTATTGTATCGATTCGTAATTAAAATAAAAATACTATATATTTGGTGAATCTGCCAGATATTAAAGTTTAAAACAAAAACCGTACTAAAGATTATCAATATGCGCTTAAAATTTTTCACCTTAACACTAATAATATTTTCTACACTTTTTTCGCAACACACTTATTCACAAAACGACACGCAAAAAGATTTAACAAAGCTATTTTCGACAATGAGAATTATAAACTACGCCTATGTTGATAGTGTTGACAATCCACTTTTAACCGAAACCGCTATTAAATCGATGTTAAAAAAGCTGGATCCTCACTCTGTATATTTTTCGAAAGAGGAAATTAAAGCTGCCAACGAACCATTAAAAGGAAATTTTGAAGGCGTTGGAATACAATTCCAAATATATAAAGATACATTATTGGTTGTTGCACCAATTGTTGGAGGGCCATCGGATAAAGTTGGTATAATGGCCGGTGATAAAATAATTACCATAGATGGAGAAAATATTGCCGGAAAAGAGATTTCAAACAAATTTGTAAGAGAGCATTTAAGAGGGAAAAAAGGCACCAAGGTTGTTGTTGGAATAATGAGAGGATATAAACAAAAGTTGATTGATTTTAAAATAATACGCGATAAAATTCCTTTAAACAGTATCGACGCAGCCTATATGCTTAACTACAATACAGGATATATTAAGATAACACGCTTTGCCCAAACCACTATGGACGAATTTCATAAATCGATGATGAAAATAACCAAAGAGGGCGCAACAAAACTAATATTAGACCTAAGAGGAAATCCGGGTGGATACCTTGGTACGGCAATTGCTTTAGCAGATGAATTTTTAAACAACGATAAACTTATTGTTTTTACAGAAGGATTAAGAAGCCAGAAAAGAGAATTCAAATCTTCGGAAAGAGGCAGTTTTAAGAGAGGGAGACTGATAGTATTAATAAACGAAGGCTCTGCATCAGCATCTGAAATTGTTTCGGGCGCAGTACAAGACTGGGGACGCGGCTTAATTGTAGGAAGAAGATCGTTTGGAAAAGGTCTTGTTCAACGTCCTTTTACACTTCCCGACAGTTCGGTAATACGACTTACAACAGCACGCTACCACACACCATCAGGAAGATGTATCCAGCGTTCGTACGACAATGGTGTAGAGGAATATCATAAAGACATTGTAAAACGAATGAAAAACGGAGAGTTTGTTCATGCCGACAGCATCCATTTTCTCGACTCGTTAAAATACACCACAGTAACCGGAAAAACAATTTATGGCGGCGGCGGTATTATGCCGGATATTTTTATTGCATGGGATTCGACACGTTATAACGACTACTACACAGATATTATACGAAACAGAGTTCCAAACGAATTTACGATGCAGTATTTAGAAAACAATCGTAAAAAGCTAAACAAAAGCTACAACAGTATAAAAGAGTTTAAAAAAGAGTTTGAGCTAACAGAAGAGGATATTGAACAGTTTTTGGAATTTGCCAAAGAGAAAGGTGTAGAATTCGATGAACCGGGATTTAACGAATCGAAAAAGTACATCACGCTACTTTTAAAAGCAATAATAGCCCGAAATATTTTTGACGTTAGTTCGTATTACGAAATAATTAGCAATATGGACGACGTGCTACAAAAAGCAGTAGAGTTAATTGAAGACGATAATGTTTTTGTAGAAAATAAAATAAATAAATTTTAACAGATGTAAGGGGAATAATAAATTATTCCTCTACCGGAACATCTTCTTCTACGCGAAGATTATCTATAATAAATTTTTGTCGCTCGGGAGTGTTTCTTCCCATATAAAAAGATAATATCTCTTGCAGTGTAGAACCCCCTTTATACATAACGGGTTCTAATCGGATATTAGCACCAATAAAGTGTTTAAATTCGCTAGGAGATATTTCACCAAGTCCTTTAAATCGTGTTACTTCCGGATTTTTACCTAAAGAGGCCAATGCCTCACGGCGCTCTACGTCGGTATAACAATATCGAGTCTCTTTTTTATTTCTTACCCTAAACAGCGGTGTTTGCAAAATGTAAACATGACCGGTTTTTACAACATCGGGATAAAACTGAAGAAAAAATGTAAGCAACAGCAAACGAATATGCATACCATCGACATCAGCATCTGTAGCAATTACAATATTATTATATCGTAAGCCATCAACACCCTCTTCAATATTCAGTGCCGATTGTAACAGATTAAACTCTTCGTTTTGATAAACAATTTTTTTACTTAGTCCGTGACAGTTTAAAGGTTTTCCTTTTAATGAGAAAACAGCTTGAGTAGAAACATCACGCGATTTAGTAATAGAACCACTGGCAGAATCACCCTCGGTAATAAAAATCGACGACTCTAAACGTCTTTCATGATTTTTATTGTAATGCACTCTGCAATCGCGTAATTTCTTATTATGTACTTTTGATTTTTTTACTGCTTCACGGGCAAGTTTTTTAATTCCGGCCATCTCCTTACGCTCTTTTTCGGCAAGCTGAATTCGTGCAAGCAATGCTTCTGCTACTTCATGATTTTTGTGAAGATAATTATCGAAATTACGACACACAATATCTATAACATAGTTACGAATAGTAATACCACCCGGTTCGATATGACTAGAGCCTAATTTTGTTTTTGTTTGCGATTCAAAAACAGGTTCCTGCACTTTTATACTTACCGCCGCATTAATAGAAGCACGTATATCTTGATGATCGTAGTCTTTTTTATAAAAATCGCGAACGGTTTTTACCACTGCTTCGCGAAAAGCGACAAGATGCGTACCGCCCTGAGTAGTATGCTGACCATTAACAAAAGAGTAATACTCTTCGCCATATTGGTTTGCTACGTGAGTTATAACAAATTCAAAATCACCCTCTTCGAGATGAACAATAGGATACACAACAGGATTACCATTAATCTCTCTTTCCAAAAGATCTTTCAATCCATTTTTTGAAATAATACGCTGCCCATTAAAATTTATCACCATACCTCTGTTAAGGAAGGCAAAATTCCACAGCATTTTCTCAATATATTCGCTGATATAATGATAATCGCCAAAAATCTCTTTATCAGGAGTAAAAGAAATCAGTGTACCATTTTTTTCATTAGTTGACTCACCTCCTTTATTATCGGATATTATAACACCACGTTCATATTCAACAATACGCGTTACGCTTTCGCGGATGGCCTGCACTTTAAAGTACGACGACATGGCATTTACTGCCTTTGTACCAACTCCATTCAGTCCAACAGCTTTTTTAAACACCTTAGAATCGTATTTTGCCCCGGTATTAATTTTCGAAACACATTCGATCACCTTTCCAAGAGGCATACCACGACCATAATCGCGGATAGTAACAGTTTTATCTACTATTGTTACATCAATACTTTTACCATGCCCCATTGTAAATTCATCAATAGAGTTATCGATAATTTCTTTCACCAATACATAAATACCGTCATCTTGCGATGCACCATCGCCAAGTTTCCCAATATACATACCGGGACGTAATCGTATATGCTCTTTCCAATCTAATGACCGTATGCTATCTTCCGTGTATTGTTCTGACATATCACTTCTATTTTGTGCAAAAATAAAAATATAATTCTCTCATACCACATAGTTGCAGCACAAAATATAAACCAACTTATAAACAATCTGCTAATCAGAGGAGTTATACCA
This sequence comes from Bacteroidota bacterium, assembly GCA_034722575.1. Classification (GTDB taxonomy): domain Bacteria; phylum Bacteroidota; class Bacteroidia; order Bacteroidales; family JAIPAH01; genus JAIPAH01. Next base: position 4,942 of record JAYEOD010000449.1, read on the forward strand.
ATTAAACAAATTTTACTCCTTGGTAATCCACGATTTATTATATCGTTTAGGGAGATTATTTTTTGCTTTTTTAGATGCCGCATATCCATAATATCTATCTGCTATAATACGGTATCTACTATTATGTTTTATAAAAAAAGCATTCTCATAGCCTCTGTTTTTAAGCTTTTCTACTTCTTTTTGAGCCAATTTCTTTGTTGGATGATTACCCACTATCAGAATATATATTGGCACTTCATCTGCTATAATATTTTTTGTTTTGCCACTATTTCCTTTACATACTTTCGGGCTACCTTTTTTATCAGAGAGTTCACCCATCCACACAGAGATATAGCCTTCAAAAATAGAGACACCAATTACCATCCAATTTTTATTGGAATATTTTCCCTCTTGCAACAAAAAATTTGATGCGGCTCTGTTCTCTTTCCAGTTTTTAACTACACTCTCTATCGAAATACCATCACTATAATAACTTATCAATTCATAACCTTTACTACGGTATCCGGTAAGCTCGAAAGGCTTATCATACATACACGAAAAGCTATTATCATTACAACATTTACTCCATCGCCCTTTATCAGACCAATAGTATAAATTACAGTTTAAAGAGTTTTTATAATTCAGATACAGATCTTTAGTATGAACATCAGCAACATAACACATCACCACAGAGGGCTCTATTTTTTCTTTATCATTTTTTTTACGAAAATCGTTGACAAGCTCTAAAAGCTCTTCCTCTTCTTCAGAAATGCAGACCTGTTGAGCCATCCCGGCAAGGGGAAACACTATGGTCAACAACACAAATAAAAAAATATTTCTCATTATATACAATTAAAAATTCCTATAAATCTAACGCTTCAAAAAAGTCTTTTTAAACTCTCGATACAAATAACTCCAGTCGCTATTTTTTATCATAAAATCGCTCAACTTAGCACCTGACAATCTGTTAAACATAATAAAAAGATAAATAGCCGAAACTAAATACGTAGCCGAAGCAGTAATTCCGGCTCCAACAATTCCATAAAGAGGAATAATTGTAAAGCCAACAATTACAGTAACCGCTAATCCAATTACTGTGCTATAAGTACTAATTTGAGGCTTTCCTATTCCGGCGAAATATGCAGAAAAAATCATAGAACAAGGGACAATAACAATACCAATTGAGAGAGTTATTATTACAATTTTTACTTCGGCAAATTCAGATCCAAACAGAAAAACAAACAGAGAGACGGGGACAATCAATAAAACAATAAGCATTAATGCTGTAATTGTAAATGAAAGTTTTATTAAATTAACTGCCAATATTTTATTATACTCCTTGTCGGATGTATTTGCAGTGCGAGAAAACTGCACCATAGAGACACTCTTTCCAATAATCCACACCCCTTCGGAGAGCTGTACACCGGCGCTAAACACTCCTAAAGCAGCACGATTAATAAAATTTTCGAGTATATAAAAACTCAAACGATAGTTAAAAAATTGCAATACATTAGCAATTTGAGTACGACCGCCATAACTCATTATACTTTTTACAGTCTCCTTAACACCGCTAATTTTTACAACCTTTATATACTTACTTACCGTAAACAAACTAATAACGAACGCGGCTCCATAGCTTGCATATAAAGCCTTTACATAAGACAACAGTACAATTTCGTTTGCAATAAAAATATTATACGACAATGTGGCTAACAGCATTACAACCTGCAAAACAGAAATAACGTTAAAAGCCATAATACGCTCTTTTCCCAGTAAAATATTTTGATTAGTAGTAGTAAAAGAGAGAAGCAGAGTCAACAACATTACATGATAAACATATCCATCGGGAATTTTACCCAAGAAAGAGACTAAAAAAGCACCTGAAACAGCCACTACAACAGCCCACAAGTATGCAAAAACAAAAATTAAAAAAGGTTGTTTGCGAGATGTAAAATATACTGTAGCACTTCCCCCAACCATATTATTAACAATATGAATAAAAGTAACCGCAAGTATTATTAACATTACATTACCATACACCTCAGCACCAAGATTTTTTGTTGCTATCCAAAGCACAAAAACCATTAACAAAGCATTAATAATACGAGAAAAAGCAGTACCGAGAATATTTTTAATCATTATTTATTTTTGTTTAATACTGAATTATAAACACTTATAAACGCCCTTGCCACCACTTTATTACTAAAATTTTCTGTTGCATAATTGCGAATTGCAGAAGTATTGTAATTACGAGGATTATCCAGAATTTTTTCCACTGCCTTAACCATAGCTATTTCGTCGTTTGGTTTTACCATAACGCCTAAATCAGCATTCATATGTTCGGAAATACCTCCCACATCGGTTGTTGCCACTGGCACTCCGCACGCATAACTTTCGAGAATAACAACAGGAAGATTTTCATAATTACTAAAGAGTAAAAAGAGATCTCCTTTTCTTAAAAGATTTGTTAGGTCTTGTCCCTCTTTCAATCCCTCAAAAACCACTACCTCATCAGTTAATCCAATCTCTTTTGCATACTTTTTAGAAACTTCAAGATCCATCCCCTCTCCTATCATACGACAAATAAAATCGGATCGGTTTTGCGAAAGAGCTTTTATTACACGCAGTATTCCTGTAATGTTTTTCGATTTTTCTTCGAAACATGAGATGTGAACAATCTCCTTTTTATTGTTATTCTTGTTCTTTTCAGGATAAAAAGCATCGGTATCTACAACATTAGGAATAGTATAATAGTTGCTGTTTTGCAAATTATTATTCTGCATAGCATTTTGTAAATCGACAGATACAGTGGTAACTGCCGAGGCATTTCTTACAACAATTTCGGTAATTTTTTTCCGTAAGAAACCGGTATAAGTACCATTTTCGGGTTTATATCGCGACCAGTGCTCTGTGATGATATATGGTATTCCGTATCTCCATTTCAAAAACAAAGCAAAAACCCCCATTCGGGTAAGAATATTGACATGAACAATGTCGGGTTTATTTTCCTTAACAAGGAATAATTTATATACTTTATAGAGATTTTTAAAAAAAAGAAATCCTTTAAACAGAGTATCAAAAACCGAAAAAAAATAAGATTTATCAGAATAATACCATTTCAGCTCGCTTATTTTATCTTTTGAAAAAGTATAATCGCTACTAGCCAACAAATTATTATCGGCATGTAAATAGATAACAGAAACCTTTTGATACTCGGCAACAGCAAGCGCATGACGCTGGATAAATAATCCAAACATAGAGTCGTAACGATTAGGATACCATCGTGCTAAAAAAAGAATGTGCTTGTTATTATTATCGTCCATAAAGAATAAATGTGGATCATTTTTAATACAAAAGTAACAAATTTCAATTTCCAACCATCCGAAAATAAAAAAGCCTGTTAAAGCAGTGTGCAGCTTAACAGGCTTTTTTAAAAATATTTTTTTACTGATGCAGCGCTATTCTATATTAGTATAAACCGCTTGCACATCATCATCTTCTTCGAGTTTATCGAGCATTTTTTCGATATCCACAAGCTGTTCATCCGAAAAAACAACAGGAGAAGTAGAAAAACGTTTTAGCTTAGCTGTTTTCACTTCTATCTTCATATCCTCTAATGCTTTTGCCATATCACCAAAGCTAGTATAATCGCCATAAATATAAATCATACCATCTTCCTCTTCAATTTCGTCCAAACCGGCATCTATAAGACTAAATTCCAACTCTTCAATCTCCATACCTTCTGTTTTCTCGAACTGAAAAACAGCTTTTCGGGAGAACAAAAATTCTAACGAGCCATTAGGAACAATACTTCCATAAGCTTTATTAAAATATGATTTCACATTAGCTACAGTACGAGTTGTGTTATCGGTAGCACACTCTACGAATACTAACACACCATGAGGGCCTTTTCCTTCGTAAGTTACTTCAATATATGATTCTGCATCTTTTCCTTCAGCTCTTTTTATTGCCGCATCGATATTAGTTTTCGGCATATTCTCTGACTTAGCATTCTGAATAGCCGTTCTTAAATGGGGATTCATAGAAGGATCCGGGCCGCCTTCTTTTGCGGCCATAGTAATTGTTTTAGCTAATCGCGGAAATATTTTAGACATCTTGTCCCAGCGTTTTTCCTTCGCTGCTCTGCGGTATTCAAATGCTCTTCCCATCTATATTTTATATTTTCTATATTTTTTCAAAAAAAAATTTCCCGACAAAAATACTAAATTGTTAGTGATAATCATATCAGGTTAAATTTTATTCTTTTTTTATCGGAACAGAAAAAACAAATTCACTTCCTTCTCCGAACTCACTCTCAACCCATATTTCGCCACTATTTTTAGTCACAAACTCTTTACACAAATTCAGTCCCAGCCCGGTACCGGTCTCTCCTGATGTACCAATAGTTGACAGACT
>JAYEOD010000450.1:0-9333 GCA_034722575.1 Bacteroidota bacterium
TCTTTGTTTAAAAATAATTACGTAGCTAAGGCTATGGAATGATTTTTAATCGCGAATAAGAAAAAAATAATTCAATTTTTTTATCGATCATTTTAACACGTATTTGATATTATGCTTTGCAAAGAGAAGAATAATATTTTTATGTAAGCCTTGACTTTTTGGTTCTTTTACGTCAAGGCAAAAGAACAACAAAAAAAATATTATGTTAAATAGAAATCTTAATGCCTTGATATCAGGGCAAACAAATTATAAACGGATGAAACGAGCCATACTAAAACTTTTAATACACACGACAATGATTATAATGGCGACTTCCATCCGACAGAAATATAAAATTATAAACAGATGAAAATAGCAGGTTTTAAAAAACAAAGCTTAATAGATTATCCGGGAAATATCAGCTCTGTAGTTTTTACACAGGGCTGTAATTTCCGTTGTGGATTTTGTCATAACCCAAATTTGGTATTGCCGGAAAAATTTGAAGCCGTATATGATGAGGAAGAGATATTTGATTACTTAACAAAGTATAGCAAACTGTTAAACGCTGTTTGTATTACCGGCGGCGAGCCCACAATGCATAAAGATTTGCCTTTATTTATCACAAAAATAAAAGAACTCGGTTTAAAAATAAAATTAGACAGCAATGGAACAAATCCCGATATGTTGCAATATCTATTCAAAAATAATTTGATCGATTCTATTGCTATGGATATAAAGCATATTTTAGAATTTAAAGAATATAACAACGCTGTTGGCAATTTTATTACCAAAGAAACTTTTTTAAAAGTGCTGAATTCTATTGACCTCATAAAAAGTTCTAAAATCGATTATGAATTCAGAACTACTGTTGCAAAAGGACTACATAATAAAAAACATATCAGAATTCTACAAAAACAATTTGGAGTAAATTATCAAATACATAATTTTAATCCGGAAATAGTTTTAGATCCTAATTTAAACATAAAGCCCTTTTCTGAAAGCGAATATAAAGAGTTGGTGGACTTTCAAACTTCCACTTCTCTAACCTGATTAGCAGGAATAAAAAAAACCAATACTACATTTTTTTAATTTAATGACACTGTATAAAAATAGCATTTAAAATAATTTTAACTTTGACACAAAATTATCTATTTATGCAACTGTTTTATACACCCGATATTTCGGGAAACACATATACACTACCAAAAGAGGAGTCGAAACACTGTACAAAAGTGTTACGAAAACAAATTGATAATATATTAGATCTTACTGATGGAAAGGGCTATTTTTATAAAGCGAAAATTATTGACATATCGCCAAAAGCCACTGTGGTAGAGGTTATTGAAAAACTACCCGAGAAACACAAAAGAAATTTCAACCTGCACATTGCTATTGCTCCCACAAAAAATATCAACCGAACAGAATGGTTTTTAGAAAAAGCCACCGAAATAGGTATCAACACCATCACTCCTCTGTTAACATACCACTCCGAACGTAAAGAGGTAAAGCACGACCGTTTATTGCGAGTAATTACCTCAGCAATGAAACAATCGCTAAAGGCCACTCATCCTGTTTTAGAAGAGATGGTACGATTCGAGAAATTCATTGAAAAACCCTTTGCAGGTAGAAAGTATATCGCATATATCGATGAAAAATATAACGACTTGCTGGGAGCAAATTATCTGCCTTCCGAAAACGCTCTGATTTTAATTGGTCCGGAAGGAGATTTTAGTAGCGAAGAGGTAGAAAAAGCTATTGCCTTAGGTTTTGAACCTGTAAGCTTAGGGAATTGCAGATTACGTACCGAAACAGCCGCAATAGCAGCATGTCATACAATTAACTTGATAAACGATATCCATAATGCTTAAAAAGATATTTTCTTTATTGATGTTTACATTTGTAGTGGTTGGCGTTTCTAATGCACAACAACAAACTCAAATTGCATTAATGAAATATAATGGTGGCGGCGATTGGTATTCCGACCCAACAGCCCTGCCAAATCTTATTGCTTTTTGCAATACAAATCTTAACACCTCCCTAGCAAAAGATCATGCAATTGTAGAGCCGGGAAGCAGCGATATTTTTAACTATCCCTTTATTCACCTTACAGGACACGGAAATATAATTTTTACCGAATCGGAAGCAAAAAATCTACGTAAGTACTTAAAAGCAGGTGGTTTTTTACATATCGATGATAATTATGGTCTGGATAAATATATCCGACCACAGATGAAAAAAGTATTCCCTGAATTGGAATTTATAGAGCTACCGTTTTCTCATCCTATATATCATCAGAAATATAATTTTAAACAAGGACTACCAAAAATACACGAACACGACGGCAAAGCACCACAAGGATTTGCAATTATTTATAAAGGAAAAGTAGTATGCTTCTACACCTACGAATCGGATTTAGGCGATGGCTGGGAAGACCCGGCAGTGCATCACGACTCTCAAAAAATTAGAACAGAAGCCCTGAAAATGGGAGCAAATATCATCCAATTTGCCTTCACTTTTTAATGTTGCCACTGACGTATTTGTTACCTGCCGGCATTTATTTCATTTTCAATTCATAACTTGTGCTTCTTCCTCCTGCGTCTTCTTTTTGCAAAACATTTTTCCTAATCAAATCGTTAATATCTCTAACTGCTGAGTCTTTTGAACATTTTGCTATTTTAGCCCATTTAGAAGAAGTCAATTTACCATCAAAACCATCTAACAGTCTATTTAATATCTTTTTCTGTCGCTCATTTATTATTGTTTTTGAATGTGTATTCCAAAAATCAGCTTTTGATAATACTCGTGTTAATGTTTTCTCAGTTGCTTTTAAGGCATTGATTAAACAAATTAAAAACCATTTTATCCATTCTGTTGCATCAAGATTTCCTTTTTGTGTTTTTTCAAGTATTTCATAATATTGTTTTCTTTCAATCCTTATTTGAGCTGACATACTATAAAATCGCTGTGTGCTTTTATCTGATTGTGCTAACAACATATCTGTTAACGCCCTTGTTATTCGACCATTTCCATCTTGAAAAGGATGAATTGTCACAAACCAGAGGTGCGCAATAGCTGCTTTTACTACCAAATCAACTTTATCATTTTCGTTAAACCACTCTAAGAACCGATTCATTTCTGTTTCTAATAAATTAGCATCAGGTGCTTGAAAATGAACTTTTTCTTTTCCCGGTCTGCCCGAAACCACTTGCATTGAACCACTTGTATCTTTTCTCCAATCTGCAACAGTTATTTTAAATATTCCACTTCTACCCATTGGAAACAATGCAGCATGCCAATCGAAAAGTCTATCTGCAGTTAGTGGTTCGAAACAATTGTGAGTTGCATCAATCATCATTTCTACCATTCCGTCAACATTTCTATCTGACATAACTGCTCCTGCTAATTCCATTCCCAACCTTTGAGCAATTGAAGAACGAACTTGCTCGGGATTTAAAAACTCTCCCTCAATTTCTGCTGATTTTAAAACGTCTAATGTTAATGTTTCGAGTAAAGCTTCATCTCTCAAATCAAAACCCAACGATTCCATTCTTCCAATTAACCTTCCTTGCAGGTTTCTTGCTTCACTTAATAAATTAACAAATTCATCACTTTCCCAAATAAAGTTTGGCCAATCGTCTTTCTGATGTATATAATAGCTCATTCGTTGTAAGTTTTACAACAAATATATGCATTATTCTTTGCATTCAAAAATTATCGTTGCATTATCTGCATCGAATATAAGGTTTATTCGTTGCACAGCTGTTCTCTTTGCTTGCAGGTAACTATATTATATATACAAGTTTGTTAATTATAGTTGGGCTGATGTGGTTTAATTGGTATAATACCAAAAAAAATCCTTGAAGGTTTTAAAAACCTTCAAGGATTAAAGTTATGATTAAGTTTTTTTACAAACTCTTTAACTGCTCTTGCAGCACTTTTATTTTTGCTTCGGCATCAGCCTGTTTTGCTTTTTCCAAGTCAACAACTTTTGCAGGTGCGCTATTAACGAATCGTTCGTTACTAAGCTTTTTCATTACTGTTTTTAAAAATCCTTGAGCATATTTCAACTCTGCTTCAAGCTTTTTCTTTTCGGCTTCTACGTCGATCGCATCACCGAAAGGGATGAAAAACTCAGCAGATTTTACCATAAACGACATAGCATTATCTACTTTATCGGTAGTATATTCTACCTTTTCGAGGTTACAAAGTTTTGCAATTAAACCATCGAAATTAGGATCGAGAGTTTCGCTATTTGTTTTGATAAACAGTTCAAGAGGATTTTTTTGTGCGATATTCTTTTTCTGACGCACGTTACGCACTGCCATTATAATTTCTTTAGCAGTAGCAAATTTCTGCATCAACTCTTTATCGAAAGCAACAGCTTTAGGCATATCAGCCACCATAATACTCTCTCCATTTTTTCTCTCTTTAAGGATATGCCAAATTTCTTCGGATAGGAACGGCATAAATGGATGCAATACTTTCATCAAATTATTAAACAAATCGATTGTTGCTTTATAAGTAGCTCTATCGATAGGCTTTTGATATGCGGGCTTAATCATTTCGAGATACCACGAGCAGAATTCATCCCACACAAGGCGATAAATATCCATTAAGGCATTAGAAATTCTAAACTTATCGAAATTATCTTCAATCTTAGCAAGCTCTTCGTTAAAGCGATTACTAAACAATTCTATAGAGAGTTTGCTCACATCGGGCTGTGCAATATTATCATCAACTTCCCATCCTTGAACCAAACGCAGTGCATTCCAAATTTTATTACTAAAATTCCTTCCCTGCTCGCATAACGACTCATCGAAAGGCAAATCGTTTCCGGCCGGAGAAGTCAGAAGCATACCCACACGAACACCATCAGCACCATACTCACCAATCAATTTAATTGGATCGGGAGAGTTACCAAGCGATTTCGACATCTTACGTCCTTGCTTATCGCGAACAATCCCGGTAAGGTAAACATTTTTAAAAGGGACATCGTTTCTATACTCTTTACCGGCCATTATCATACGTGCCACCCAGAAAAACAGAATTTCGGGCGCAGTAACTAAATCGTTACTAGGATAATAATAGTTTATCTCTTCATTATCGGGATTGCGAATACCATCGAAAACAGATATTGGCCACAACCATGACGAAAACCATGTATCTAATACATCATTGTCCTGTTTAAGATCTTCTGTTTTAAGATTTAGATCGGGATAAAGAGCAACAGCTTTTTCATATGCCTCTTCAAGAGATTTTGCAACTACATGCTCTCTGTTTGGCAGATAGTAAACCGGAATTCGCTGTCCCCACCATAGCTGACGAGAGATACACCAATCGCGAACATTCTCCATCCAATGGCGGTAGCTATTTTTAAATTTAGCAGGATGAAATTTAATAGTATCATCCATCACTAAATCAAGAGCCGGTTTCGACAGCTCTTCCATTTTCATGAACCATTGTAACGACAATTTTGGTTCGATAGGCACATCAGTACGTTCAGAAAAACCTACTTTATTGGTATAATCCTCTATTTTTACAAGATGTCCTTTTTCTTTCAGCTCTTCAGTAATTTTCTTTCTAACAACAAAACGATCTTCGCCAACATAAAGTTGAGCTTTTTGGTTAAGAGTACCGTTATCATTAAAAATATCTATACTATCGAGTTTATGTTTCAAGCCAATATTATAGTCATTTTCGTCGTGTGCAGGAGTAATTTTCAAACATCCCGTACCAAATTCCATATCCACATATTCGTCTTGAATAATAGGCACAACACGGTTTATAAGAGGTATGATAACATTTTTACCATGCAAATTAGTAAAACGTTCGTCGTTAGGATTAACACAAACAGCCGTATCGCCAAGAATTGTTTCGGGACGAGTAGTAGCAATAGTAACCCAACTATCTTCGCCTTCTACCTGATATTTAAAATAGTATAATTTCGATTGTAATTCGCGATGAATCACCTCTTCATCAGAGAGAGCAGTAAGCGCTTTAGGATCCCAATTCACCATACGCACGCCACGATATATCAATCCTTTATCGTATAAATCGATAAAAACATCTATAACAGACTCATAAAGAGCCTCGTCCATTGTAAATTTCGTTCTATCCCAATCGCACGAAGCTCCAAGCTTTTTTAATTGTTCCAGAATAATTCCACCATGTTTCTCTTTCCATTCCCAAGCATGCTCCATAAACTCGTCACGAGTAATATCAGCTTTTTTAATTCCTTCTTCGTGAAGTTTATTCACCACTTTTGCTTCAGTAGCAATAGATGCATGATCGGTACCAGGCACCCAACAAACATTCTTTCCCCTCATTCTTTCACGACGGACAAGCACATCCTGTAAAGTATTATTTAACATATGCCCCATGTGTAACACACCGGTTACATTTGGAGGCGGAATAACAATAGTATATGGTTCTCTTTCGTCGGGTTGTGACTTAAAAAAATTTTTCTCTAACCAATACGCATACCATTTATCCTCAATACTTTTAGGGCTATACTTCTTAGGAATATCCATTTGAAACAAAAATATTTAATTACACTTATTATTTTAAGGATGCGAAATTACTAAAAAATTATGTACCTTTTATATAGATAAAAGTTGAAAGTTTATAGAGAGCCGGACAATAGCTAAAAACAATTTAACAACTCCATAATTAAACAATAGGTATTTTAATTTATATTTGCATAGATAATATTAAAAACAAGGTAACACCAAGCATTTTAAATGAATATAAAGTTATGAGAAAACTATTTTTACTACCATTAATCGGACTGATTGCTATAACACTATTTTCTTGCTCTACAGAAAAAAAGAGCACTACTGTAAAATATGCCACTTTTAACACATCGATGTATCGTGCTGAGCATGGTTTTATTATGAAAGACCTTATGTCGGGAAATGATGAGCAGATAAAAGGTATTGCAGAAATCATTCAACGCGTGCGTCCTGATATCATCAACTTACAAGAGTTTGATTATGATGTAAGAGGTAAATATGCAGACTTATTCAGAAAAAATTATCTGGAAATAAGTCAGAATGGTGCTGAACCGATAGAGTACAAATACGCTATTGCGATTGCATCTAACACAGGAATTTTCACACATTTCGATTTAAATAACGATGGTAAAATTCATACTCCGGCAGATGCATACGGCTTTGGGAAATATCCGGGACAGTATGCTTTTACAATTTTGTCGAAATATCCTATTGACACGGCAAATGTAAGAACATTTCAAAAGTTTTTGTGGAACGATATGCCGGATGCAAATATTCCGACTTATGCAGATGGCAAACCATGGTTTTCGGATAAAGAGCTGGAGAAATACCGACTGTCGTCGAAAAATCATGTTGATGTACCTATTATTATAAACGGGAAAACAATTCACACAATTATAGCCCACCCTACACCACCGGTTTTCGACGGTGAAGAGGACTTGAACGGAAAACGTAATCATGATGAGATACGCATGATTGCAGATTATATTTCAGGAGACAAAAAAGCAGAATATCTTTATGATGACAATGGCGTTAGCGGCGGATTAGATAAAGATGCTTCTTTTGTTATTATGGGCGATATGAATGCCGATCCTGTTGACGGCGACAGTTATAAAAATGCTATTATGCAGATATTAAATAGCCCTAAAATTTCTCAGGAAGTAACCACAGGAAAATTTGTTCCTTCGAGCCAAGGTAGTTTCGATAATTCCTCAAAAAACCCCGGCAAAGGAAATCCTAATCACGATACTTCAATATTTGGACTACGCATCGATTATGTATTGCCTTCGAACGATATTAAAGTAGTAGAATCGGGAGTATTTTGGAATTCAAAAGAGAACAAAAACTTTGAGCTAACTAATGGTGGTGATATAACCGATCATAGAATGGTTTGGGTTGTTATAGAGTAGTTGACATCATCCACCATACATTTTTGTGATACGTACGGTCATAACACGCACGACCGTGCGTATTTATTTACACCTTATATCAATTGAACATCAAAACACCCGATAAATTCTTCATCTTTTCCAGTTTTACCGCACTTCAAATTTGAACCGTAGCTACTGCTATGCTTCAAATTTGAAGATTGTAAAACAGAAAAATATTTTGAATTTATGTCGGCCATTTTGAAATTCAATTGGTATTAGATATAGATAGCGACACTGTAAAATAGAATTGCGAACCAACGTTCTGTTCTGATTCGACCCATATTTCTCCCCCATTTTTTTCTACAAACTCTTTACATAACGACAGTCCAAACCCGGTACCTTTTTCTTTATTCGTTCCTAAAGTAGAATGTTTTTCGTCGAAACGGAAAATTTTAGATAATACTTCAGATGGTATTCCAACACCATTATCAGATACTTTTACTTGAACAAAATCATCAACAACAGTGGCTTCAATGGTAATAGCACCTTTATCAGGAGTGAATTTTATGGCATTACTAAACAGATTTCCTATAACGGTTTTTATAATTTGTATATCTACACTAACACTAATATTATCAGAAACAGAATTAGTAAAGGTAATTTCTTTATTTTGTGCATTAATCAAATATGTTGAAGTTGCATCAACAACCAGCTGTTTCAGATTTGTATTTTGCTTTTCTATTTCAATTTTGTCGCGCTGTGCCAGAGCCCACAAAAGCAAATTCTCTAATAAAGCATACACCGATTTTGACGATTTACCAATCTCACTTATAAATTGTTTTATCTCATCATCATCAAAATCATCATAGCCATCGTCTAATATTTCGGTATAACCAATTATAACATTAAACGGACTCTTTAAATCGTGAGCTATAACAGAAAACAGCTTATCTTTTGCCATATTTGCAATCTCTAACTCTTTAGCAACTGTTTCTATCTCCTCTTTTTGTTTTATTATTTCAGCAGTACGCTCTTTTACAATTTCTTCGAGAAGTCTTTTAGCCTTTACATGTCGTTTTACACTTATTCTAACTATCTGCCAAATAAATATCATTGCAAAAATTACGTACAAAGTATATACCCACCACACGCGATACCAAGGTGGCAGTATGCAGAATTGATAAGTTGCAATTTTGCTTTCAAAGCCATAAATATTTTTAGCTTTAACCCTAAAAACATATTCATTTTCAGGCAGGTTTGTATATTCTTTTTTTGTTCCATCAGTCCAATACGACCAATCCTCATCAAACCCTTCTAATTTGTAACTATATAATGTTGATATAGGAGCTATAAAATAAGGTGAAGAGTATTCAAATTCCAGATTATTGTATTCATAATCAATAACAGGTTTTAATTTGTTGGGTTGAACAAGAGAAGATATATTTTCACCTGAAATATTTTCAGTAAAATTC
>JAYEOD010000451.1:0-9328 GCA_034722575.1 Bacteroidota bacterium
CATTTTGATGTTTTTATTATTCCCACTCTATTGTTGCAGGTGGTTTAGAGCTAATGTCGTAAACAACCCTATTAACACCTTTTACACCATTAATAATTTTATTCGAAATTTTTCCAAGAAACTCATAAGGCAAATGGCACCAATCAGCAGTCATACCGTCTGTTGACTCCACAGCACGAAGAGCAACAACATTTTCGTAAGTACGTTCATCGCCCATTACACCAACCGAATTTACAGGTAGCAATATTGCACCGGCTTGCCAAACATCGTCATAAAGTCCACTATCGCGTAATCCTTGAATAAAATAATAATCTACCTCTTGAAGAATCCTAACTCTTTCAGCATCCACTGCTCCAAGAATTCTAATTGCCAAACCAGGACCCGGAAACGGATGACGTCCCATTAAATCGGGATGCATACCCATTGCTTTTCCAACGCGTCGCACCTCATCTTTAAATAGAGTATTAAGAGGTTCAACAATTTTTAGATTCATTTTTTCGGGTAATCCACCAACATTATGATGAGATTTTATTGTTGCAGAAGGACCTTTAACAGAAACTGATTCTATTATATCAGGATAGATTGTTCCTTGAGCCAACCACTTAACATCTTTTATTTTATGCGCCTCTTTATCGAAAGTCTCTATAAACACACGACCAATAGCTTTTCTTTTATCTTCAGGTTCGTCTTTTCCTTTTAACGCTTCATAAAATTCGTTTTTTGCATCAACGCCTTTTACATTCAGTCCCATATGCTTGTATGACTCCAGAACCTCGTTAAACTCGTTTTTTCTGAGCAAGCCATTATCAACAAAAATACAGTGCAGGTTACTACCAATAGCCATATCCAGAAGTTTTGCTGCAACAGAAGAATCTACTCCACCGCTTAAACCCAGAACAACCTTATCGTTACCCAATTTCTTTTTAAGAGCAGCCACAGTCTCTTCTACAAACAACTCAGAAGTCCATGATTGTTTAGCACCACAAATACCAACAATAAAATTTTCTAGTAATACCTTACCTTCAAGACTATGATATACTTCAGGATGAAATTGAATTCCATAAGTCTGTTCATCACTAATCTTAAATCCGGCTACTTCAACATCGGATGTACCAGCTATAGTATCGAATGTTTCCGGAATATTACGAATAGTATCGCCATGCGACATCCACACCTGACTACCAATAGTCATTCCCTTTACAAGTTCACTCTCATTTTTTATATATGATAGATTAGCTCTGCCATACTCTCTGATTTCAGAAGGAAGCACTTCTCCCCCATCATTTTGAGCTAACCACTGAGCGCCATAACACACTGCTAACAAAGGCACTTCCCCTCTAATTTGCGACAAATCAGGAGTTGGAGCATTTTTATCACGAACAGAGAAAGGACTACCCGAAAGGATAACACCTTTTACATTTTCTGTTATTTCAGGGATTTTATTGTATGGGTAAATGTTACAATAAACATTCAGCTCACGTACTCTTCTAGCTATTAACTGAGTATATTGTGAACCAAAATCGAGAATAATAATTGTTTCTTCCATTGTGCAAATATATGATATACCAACTAACTTTTAAAATGTCGTATAAATTAAATCTACTAATAAGTGTTAAATTAAAAGCCTTCTATTTTACTCATTATGAATTTTTGATGATGCGGAGACTAATCTGTTAATCTCTTTTAACTCAGCATCGGTAATATCTCTCCATTGACCAATTGGTATATCTAGAGAGATATTCATTATTCTTGTGCGCTTTAATTTTAATACATCATATCCCAAATGCTCGCACATTCTACGTATTTGTCTGTTTAGCCCCTGTGTTAAAATTATTGTAAATTTACACTTGCTCATTTGCTCCACATAACATTTACGCGTAACAGTATCTAAAATCGGGACACCGTTACTCATATTTTTAATAAATTTTCGGGTAATGGGTTTATTTACAGTAACCTCATACTCCTTTTCGTGATTATTTCTGGCTCGTAAAATTTTATTTACAATATCGCCATCATCAGTCAAAAAAATCAATCCTTCGCTAGGCTTGTCCAGGCGACCAATTGGGAAAATACGTTTTGGATAATTTATATAATCAATAATATTATCTTTCTCTACTTTAGTATCGGTAGTACACACAATTCCGATGGGTTTATTAAAAGCAATATAAACAGGCTTCTCTTTTGGTTCAGAAATCATTTTACCATTAACCCTCACTTGATCACCAGAGACAATTTTTGTTCCCATTTCGGGAACAACACCATTAATAGTTACGCGACCTTGCTCAATAAGCTTATCGGCAGCTCTACGCGAGCAATATCCTACTTCGCTTAAGTATTTATTAATTCTTGTAGATTTTATTTGACTCATGTATTTTTTTATTTTGCACTGTTGTTATAACACTGCAAAATTACAATGTTTAATTATTAAAATAAAATCAATTACGAATGATATTAAAAAAATCCGGTAAACATTAAGAGGTTTAGCTAACAGATGATTAATTAGTATTTGTCCATAAAGTCGGCAATTTAAGAATTAGTCACGGGGTGACTTTTTCAAAAAACTAAATAAAAACTGTTTAATTTCTTTTTTATTTCAAAATTGAATCACACCGTGACTTTATGGACTTATAGACATTAAGTAAGAGTCTATTTTTTACTTTTTCTTACTATCTCTTCTAACATCTCTGTTGTTATAGATTTCGGTCTCTCGAGTGGATAACCTAAAGCTCTATCCCAAATAATATTAGAGAGAATACCTATTGACCTACCTATTCCGAATAACACCGGATAGAAATCGTACTCAGTAACGCCATAGTGCCATTGTAAAACACCTGTTTGCGAATCGATATTAGGCCATGGATTTTTTGCTTTTCCTTGTTCGCGAAGAATAGGAGGAACTACTTTATATAAAAGATCCACGTATTTAAACAGCTCATCATCTTTTAAATGCTGCAAACTAAATTCTCTTTGAACAGTATATCGCGGATCTGTTTTACGTAAAACAGCGTGTCCATACCCTGGAATTACTTGACCTGCATTAAGCATTTCCCAAACCAATTTTTTAAGTTCTTCTTCGGTAGGTAATTCACCACCCATTTTTTCTTTCAACTCCTGTATCCAACGCAACACCTCTTGATTTGCCAAGCCATGCAAAGGACCGGCAAGTCCGTTTAACATAGCAGATATTGAAAGATATACATCCGACAGTGAGCTTGCAACAAGATGTCCTGAGTGAGCGCTAACATTTCCACTTTCGTGATCGCTATGGATAATAAAATTCATTCTTGTAACATCGTCATAAGGTTTTTCTTTACCCATCATATGAGCAAAATTTCCCCCCATATCTAAATTCGGATTTGAAACAATTCTTTTTCCATCGCGATATTTCTTTGAATAGATATATGCCGCAATTTCGGGTAATTTAGCAAGCAGATTCAAAGCATCCTCATAAGTAGAATCCCAATAATCCACTTTATTCATTCCCGCTATATATCTTTTAACAAAAAAAGATTCTCTACTCATAGTGGCCACAGCAGACGAAAAAATTGTCATAGGATGACTACAACACGGAAATGCATCAATTAACTCGTAAATATATCGAGGCACTATTCTTCTTTTACTAAACTCATCAACAACCTCACCCACCTCTTTTTTGTTAGGAACATCACCGGTAAGGAGCAAGTAAAACAAGCCTTCAACATATGGCATTGTGCCATCTTTAGGTTTCGGTAATTTTTCAAATACTTCGGGCAGAGTATATCCTCTATATCTAATACCTTCGTTTGGATCGAGATACGAGATATCGGTTACAAGGCTTTTTACACCACGCATACCGCCAATAACCTGCGATACAGTAATATTATCTACAACAACATCGCCATAATTTTTTAGAAGGTCATTAGTACGGGGACGCCACGCTTGAATTTTTTCGTAGAGTTTTTCTTTTAAAGCAGCCATATTTTTTTTTATAAAAAGTTTATACCAAATAACGGTTTAAAGATATGTAGATATCAGGATATTTACAAATATTGTATCATTAATTCCTATTAAAATCCGATATATAAGATATTAGCAACGCCGCCGCTTTTAAGCATTCCCCAAGGCACTTAAGCTTCGGTGATTTTCATATTTATCCCTTTAAAAATTTCTGTTATATTATCGTGATAACCTTCGACAAACCATTTTTGTGCCAAAGGCTCTATAAAATCGTAACAACAAAGGTAGACACTCCAAATTTAGTTACGATTATTTATTAGGGAAATTATAATCGGTACATTCATAAATAATAATTGTTCCCTTTGGTGAATCGTAAATTAATTGCGCTACTATACTTTGAACTTTTTCAGCAAACAGTTTCTTTTCGTATTTATTAGCCGTAGCAGTTTCAATTTTTTCTTTTAAAGGCATCATCATTTTTAATGCTTCCGCACCAAATAATTTGTTCTTGTTAAAAACTGCTTTAACCATTTTATCATTGTCTTTTCGTTTAAACACCATGGTAAATGTTCCTTTTTCGCCTTGCAGTTTGGTGTCAATAATCAAATCGTTTGCGTTTACTTCATCACGTCCGTAATGTGCACGAGCACCTGTTATGTATGATGCAACATCAATTTGGTCGCTGGCATCCGAAGCTACAACTCTTATATTGCCCCGTACCGGAATATCACCGTTTGGATAGAGTACTTCAAGTGCTTGTTTGGACATTAAAAACCCGGAAGCAATACCTGCACACATATGCCCTGAATATTTTCCTACATCGTCAAGTGAAATTTTAAAAAGGTCTTCGCTCGGTTTTCTGTACCCAACCATCGATGCCATCGGGTCTTTAATATTAATAACACCCGCTTGTTGGTAGATGGTCAGTTTCGTACTGTTTTTGCCTTCAATAAAACTGCCTTTTTTATCTGTTTGATAATTGTTGCACGATACCAAAGCGATTAATAAAATATTTAATATCATTATTTTTTTCATAATTATACTGATTTTAGTTGTTGTGAATATTATATTTAAAACAAGATATCATTTTAAGTTGGTAAACAATTGGTTTTGAGAACAACCTCTTCAATTCCTGTAATTCGGTGTTGTTTAAAAGGATATTCAGGTTTTTAAGCCCGATTGGCACCCGGATTTTTCGTTGGTAAGGACTTTCACTGTTCAGGTATTCCCAATATTGCCCATCAAGTTCCTTGAAATAATTGGCAAAACGCAAAAACTCCTTTTCATTAAAATTGAAATTCAGGTTTTTGTATTCGATATGAATTTTATTGCATGATTCACACCGGAAGATTTTGCCTTTTCTGTTTGGTTTATTGTTTTCTGCATTTTAATATATTTTACTTTTAATCAGAATAGTATCACGTACTTGCGACTTCTCTAAGTGTATTATAAATAGTACTGATACTTGATTTTCTAAGCATGTAATAATCAGTTCCTGTTTTCTTGCATGTTTTTTTAACCTGTAAACATGCGGCATGGCTATTTACATCTACCGGGCAAATCACAATATCGGATTGACTTACAAGATTGGCAAGCACCGATTCATCTTGGCGACAGTAGCCATCATGGTAATAAAAACGCCCTCCCAACTCTTGAATTAATTTTCGGTAAAAGGTTTCCATCTTGGTAATACCCCCCACAATCAATACTCTTTGCTCACACAAATCAACTCTGTCGCATTTTTTACATTTTTCGTTTTGTTCTTTTAGGTTGACAAGTATTTTGTCAAAATCTTTTTTCATCTCTAAAAAGAACGATAATTGTGAACTTGCCTTTTTTGTGATTTGCTTATTTTTAGTTTTTAGTGAAGCAATATTTTTTTCTTTAACTTTAAGTTGTTGCTCCAGTATTATAAATTTTTCCGCGATATCATTTTCATTTTGATGCTCTTTTGTAAGCAATTCAATTTCATTTTCTAGAGCCCTGTTTTTATATGTTAATTGATTATTACGTGCTTTTAAAACAGAGAGTTCTTTTGCTAACTCTTTTTGCTTAGTGCGAATATTGCGGTATTTTTCGTTCATCAAAGCTAATTGTTCACTAATGCTTGTAAGTTCACTTTCTGCATCTTGCAATTCATAATACATTTGGTGGCTGTACATATGAATTTTCTCCATAATGCGTTCAATATCTTTTTCGTCCAGTTTTTTATACATTGCCGAAATCCAGATAAAGGCACCAAAATATTCCCAATTAAGAAATGTATCAACTTCCATCATCCATTTATTGGCATCAAAATTCCAACATCGACTAATTTCTTTGCTGTATTTTTTATCCAATAATTTCTGCACATATTTGGCAATACCAGTTTTTGAAGAAATATTCCCCATCATAAAATAGTGCAATCTTCTCATTGCTGATTTTTGCTTTTCTTTTGAAACATATTTTCTGAGAATAGACCGCTGCTCTGCAAGTGAAAGGCAGAAGCCTGTCACAGGACATAAAAACATATCATTTATTTCCCAGATATTTTTTTTCATTATAGTTGATTTTCAAAATTTAATATTTCGCTGTTGACAAAAGCCAAAATATCTTCTAATTTCTCATTCGAAACTTTTGCCACATCACATATTCTTGCGTATTTCCCAACTGTATTAAAGACCACCGGATTATTCAGGTTTTTGAAAATGCGGTTCCTGCTGATAAGTTTTTCTTTCAGAAAAGGATAAGTTGTAAGTATATCGGCTATTTTATCGTTTTCCTTAATCATCTTTATTATTCTTTTTAAAGAATGTACCAACATCGGGGTTTTTCTCGCCAAATTTTTCAGCCAATCCTTTTACAATCTCGTTGCGCTCCGTCCCTTTTTCTTCTTGGGTTTTAATATATTTATAAGCTGCAAATAAAGCAGACGGCCCAATTTCGGAAGCAAAATAACCTACTCCCTGATTCCAGGCAAACATGGCAAAAAGTTCATCAAACTCGGCAGTAGTAACTCCAATGGAATAGGCTTTCACAAATTCACGGACAGCCTGCCGCATACGGCCTGCACCAACTCCATTCGATAATGAAAGCAAGAGGCGGGTTTTCATATCTATAGCCGGGTTTTCCTGTGCCCAGATGTAGTTCCAAAAGTTAACTACATTATCTGCTAATTTAGGATCTATGCTATTAAAATTTACTATTGCTGTAGGTTTTAATAAAGTGTCCATTCCGTTTGGAAGATTAGATTCTACTTTCGTAATCCTGTAAAAATATACCTTGTATTCTGTCTCCGATACTTTATCGGTTTCATATTCGTAACCCATTTCAGACAAAGCAGAATATAAAGGGATGGGTTCAAAACTTTGTATGACGCACAAACCTTTTCCAACTTCAAGGCTTTGTGCCTTTTTGAGAATAGACGGTAAAAAATTACCTTTTAATTGTCGTACATCTTTTACTTCAAATTGCTCTTTTTGTTTTAACCAACTTTTCATGATTCAGAATAAATTTTCACTCTATTATACATGCTATTTTCACTATATTATACATGCAAAAATGAAGAGTAAAATTAATTGACACAATAACTACAAATAATGATATTAATAAATCTACTATCCCATAAACAAGGGATAGTAGATTTAATGATGATTTAATTTTTTATTATTTTTTTAAGGATAATATTATTACCTGATTGAATTTTAACAAAATATATTCCTTTGGCTTTACCCGCTAGATTTATAGATAGGTAATTTTCGTTTATTGATGTTTCCATAAAACAGATAGAGCCTACTGAATTTAGAATCGTAACATTATCTATACTGCTATTTCCTAGACTTAAAGTGAAGGAGGTCTCAAATGGATTAGGATAAGCATATACATCTTGATCATCCATTAATGACATTACATTGGTATTATCATCAACTATTAATGTAGTAGGTATCAAAACTTCAGAGTTATTTGGATCGTTACTAATAATTGAAATATTTGCAAGATATGTACTTTCATCAAGATCGGTAGCATCAAAATAAACCTCAAAATCAATCTCTTCACCTGAAGAAACCTCACCAGATGTGTTTGATAAAATAGAGAGCCATGAAGGATTTTGAATAAGATTAACTCCAGATTCTATATTATAAACCTTAGACTCTCCCATCGAAGCTGTCCACAAGCTACCATCCTCACCTAGCGACAAGCCATTCATATTAATATTATTATACGTAGGGAAACTTTGAATAATTGAGCCATCTACAGGATTTAATTCATAAATCATATAAGGGTCTCTGGCAACAACAAATAGCGATCCATTTCCATTATTTCCTAAAGGATGCCATGCAAGACCTGTTATGTCATGGAATGGTTTTCCTGTAGTTTTAATTGTAGAAATAGTATTTCCTTGACTATCTACATGAAAAATATTTTCATGATACCATCCTCCAATCCAAAACTCATCATTATCACTATTATATGCCAAAGCCTGTGATACAACACTACCATCATTACTAAACTCACCCGTTATGCTTGAAATAAGATTTCCATTAGCTTTATCAATTTTGTTAATTCCATTATCCCCGGCAGGGTCAACAACAACACTATAAAGATAATCATCAGTAGCAACTATATCAGCAGTCCAACTTGCCGACCAAGGAATACTAATATTACTAATTAATTCTCCAGTAGTAGAGACTTCGTATAATTTATCGTTATTATTATACATAACATCAGAGAGCCACAAATTATCACCATCAAAACCAGCAGCATATACAAGCATATCATCAGGAGCATCAAAAGAAGAAATTAAATCACCAGCACTTCTTAAAGGCTTATTTCCTTCATTAATGTTAATTTGATAATTAAGACTACTCTCTCCTGTATTCTTAATTGTTACTAATTGTGTAGTTGTTTCACCCTCTAATAAAGTAACATTTAATGATAATGGATTAACAGTAATTGAAGGTGTTCCTTCTATAGTAACATTAACAGCATCACAAGCAAGGGATTCGCCTTCATCATAAATTGCTGTAACATAATAAGAATAATCATAAGGAGCAAGATTGATATCAGAGTAAGTAGTTATTTCTGTATTTGTAATTTCAGAAAGCAATTGATTGTTTCTATAAACATTATATCCTTGCAGAGTAATATCTGTAGTAGCTTTATTATTTTCTTCAGATACAGTAATAAATGGATGTTTATCGGCATTTGATCCGGTAATATCTTTTGAATAGAATTTTCTAAATTTATCACCTGCTCTTGCAATAAGAACAACACCGTTATTTTCTACACTTCCATCAAGCCATGCATTAACTAAGGTTGTTATATCTATAGATTGCCAACCATTATCACCAAGATCATAAGAAGCATATTCATTTGTTTCATCATATTGAATATGATTTTGATAATCATATGT
>JAYEOD010000452.1:0-1810 GCA_034722575.1 Bacteroidota bacterium
CAACCAATCAACCAACCAATCAATCAACCAATCAATCAACCAATCAATCAACTTACAACTAATTATGTTTTCTATTTCGTCTGTATCTTTTAAACCAGATAGTAAATCCCGAAATAAGAATAAACAACATTATTAATCCAAACAATGGGATAAACAGGATATAGAATACTCCTACCAGCGATTGAAATATTCTTGCGGTGTGTACTTCCAGCGCGAAATTCCATAACGACATTGGCTGATATTTAATTTTATCGGGGATTGAAATAAAATTGCTGCGGTCGTTAATATTTATGGCTCCGTGGTTAAAATCGAAATAAATTTCTTTATCTAAATAATCATCCGAATATCCTGCTGCCATAAATTTTCCAATCGGAATACTTGAGTATCCGCGATTGATAAATTCTTTTTTAGTGACGTAGTCTTGAACATAATCTGTTTCCGGAAAAAATCTATAAAGTCCTTCGAACGATCCTATAAGAATGGAGTTATGATCTAATAATTTAAAAACATTTACCCCCATAACGCTGATAGGAGGTTGTTTTTTATACTTCTTTATTTTAGATGAAAAATTATCGTCAGAATAGAATAATCCATCTAGCGTAGCTAAAATATATTTTTCGTTTTTGTTGTCATAAATAATTCGTCTCAGCTTGTCGTTCCACGGGTTTTTACTGTCGAGATGTGTGTGTGGTATAGCATCTACTTTAGTGTAGGCAATAGGTATTAACAACGGAGGACGAAGAAACATTCCTGTAATAGTTATAATAACCATAAAAAGTAATGTAATCCAGCCAATTTTGTTATGCCATCTAATATTCCATCGTGTGAATTTTATTAGAATATCGCGGTTCTTTTTTTTCCTTTTTCTTCGCTTTATTAATTTAGGATTTATAAATAAAATTATGCCGCCAATGGAGAGAAATATGAGAATTAATCCGAGTAAATCGACAAATAATCGTCCCGGCATACCAAATATTTTACCACTGTGAATATTCATTAGTGTTTTAAACAGACTAATTTGATTGTTATAATTTTCGGGTTGAGGGAGGGGTATTACAGTAAAATTTTTATTGTCAACACTCTTTAACAGATGCGAACGGCTTAGAATTAATAAGGTATCTTGTTTTTGGGCTATATCGACAATACGTTTTTCGTGTATAGGAAGCTCTATTTTGTTCCATCTGTTTTTATCCGCATTATATTGATATAGTCCGAATAGACTTCCTGCAAAAAGGTGTCCTGTGGAGTTTTTGAATATTTTGCAGACTTTTTTGTTGTCGATGCCATCCGGGAAACCGTTATTAAAATTTTTAAAATCAGAAAAAGTGCTGTCTGTTAACCATATTCCAATATTTCCATAGATTAGTATAGAGTCGTTATTGATTTTTTCAGTTCCCTTTACGGATGCATTTTTCCAGTTATTATATTGATAATCTTCAGCTAGGATGTTGCGATCAACATCGATATTTGAAAAAAATTCTCTGTGGTTGAGGACTATCCCCGAAAGGGAAAAAAGGATGATAAAAAGAGTGGATAGTATTCCCAGCCACTTATGATATTTTCTTAAAAATTTCATTTACGGATATTAATTATTATTAAGTAATATAATACGCAAATATATAAATTAGAATTGAAGTATTAAGTGTTTTTTTGAAAACCTTAAATCCGAACTAATTGTTTTTTGTGCTAATAGATAAGGAATTCAGTAAAAACAAAGCAGTTTTTTTTATTGAAGAGCGAAGTGATGGTTATCAGTTGTTTATACTCAGGTTTATAGGTTTAATTCAGAAAAAAGGTTTTAATAATTTTA
>JAYEOD010000453.1:0-1808 GCA_034722575.1 Bacteroidota bacterium
CCAGTCGTTACGAGCTGTAGCGCCAAAGAACAAGAAATCTTTATATGATAAGTTCACTTCACCAAAAACACTATTAGTCTCTTTCTCTTCTTTATACATATCTGTAGTAGGTGAACCACTCACGTTAGAGACATCAAAGAAATTAGGAACAGTTAATTCAGTTGCTTCTAAACTACTAAAATTATATTGATAATTTCTATAGTTAGCACCAATAACTCCATCAATACGAATCTCGTCATTTAACTTTTTGTCAAACTGCAAGAAAACATCAATATTTGTTTCTTGGTTAGTTCTTTCACTTTGCCAGAAATCACCACCATTATGTTTATTGGCATTAGACATTTCAAATCTAGTGAATTTACGTCTTTCAGCATAAAAGTCAGTACCTGCACGAGCAGAAAGAGACATCCAATCGTTAAGTTCGTAATTTAACTTAAAGTTACCGAAGAAACGATCACGATCTCTGGAAGTAGTTTTTCTATTAACAGTCCAATATGGATTATCATGATAGTAGTAAGACCAAGTATAAGGTTTTCCGAAAGGATCAAGTTCATCCCAATGACTCTCAAGAGCGTCCATATCAACCTGACGACCAAACCAACCACCAATAGATTGCATAACGTTTGTTGCGTCATAACCACCACTAGGTAGGTTATCACTTGAATTCTTAACATAAGTCCCTGCAAAAGAAGCAGTTAATTTTTCGCTAAGATTTAATGAAGAAGAAAAGTTAACAGAAGTCTTAGAAAGGTCAGTATTAGGAATAGTACCTTTTTGACTACTATTTGAGATAGATAATCTAGCAGAACCCGCTTCAGAAGAAGAGCTTAAAGCCACATTATAACTTTGAGCAACACCTGTTTCAAAAAAGTTCTCTACATTATCAGGATGAGAATTCCAAGGAGTAGCTTGGTATCTATCAAATTTAGTTGGATCTGTAGTAACCGCACCGGAAGCATCTAACCAAGGGCTGGTATACTGAGGAATTTGAAGACCTATATCAAGTCTTGGTCCCCAACTTTCATCAACATAGTCACGAACACCCAAACCAGCACCATCACCGTAAGAAAATGCATTAGCAACAGCATACTCGTTATAAGAACCGGTGAAAGGATCATCTTCATCATTTTGAGCTAGTTTGTAGTAATACTCACTACCAATAGAACCCTGTCCATATTTATTTTGATAATCAGGAAGGATACTTACGTTACTAAAGTCGATAGAACTAGAAAAAGTAACACCTAGTCCTTTTTTAGAACTCTTACCTTTTTTAGTTGTAATAAGAACAACTCCATTAGCAGCACGGCTACCATAAAGAGCGGCAGCATTTGCACCTTTAAGAATAGATACACTAGCAATATTCTCAGGATCGATATCTGCTGCAGCATTACCAAAGTCTGTACCACCCCACTGACTTACAGAAGAAGATGCATTACTAATTGGTGTACCATCAACAACAAATAAAGGCTGGTTATTACCAAAAGAGCTATTACCACGAATAGTAATACGTGAAGAAGAACCAACAGCACCACTAGAATTAGTTACCTGAACACCGGCAACTTTACCAGAAAGTGAATTAACAATATTTCCTTCGTTAGACCTACTTAAATCGTCACCTTTAACATCTTGAACAGCATATCCTAATGTTTTCTTGTCACGAGAGATACCAAGAGCTGTAACAACAACACCTTCGATATCCATCATTTCTGATTCCAAAACAACGTTCATAACATTTGAAGCGCCAATTGGTATAACTTTTTTGATCATACCTACAAAACTAAACTCTAATGCTTTTGCATTATCATTTA
>JAYEOD010000454.1:0-9138 GCA_034722575.1 Bacteroidota bacterium
CTATATCCATCAGTATATTAAGCATTTTAATAGCTGAAACAGGAATTACTGATCCGGGGCCGAATATTGCGGCAGCACCTGCTTTGTAAAGGAAATCATAGTCTTGTGTTGGTATTACACCACCTACAATAATCATAATGTCTTCACGACCAAGTTTTTTCAGTTCAGCAATAATTTGAGGTACAAGAGTTTTGTGTCCGGCAGCAAGGCTCGAAACACCAACTATATGCACATCATTTTCTACTGCTTGTTTTGCCGATTCGGCAGGAGTTTGGAATAGTGGTCCTATGTCAACGTCGAAACCAAGGTCTGCATAACCTGTAGCTACTACTTTTGCACCTCTATCGTGACCGTCTTGTCCCATTTTTGCAATCATTATACGAGGACGACGACCCTCTTTTTCGGCAAACTTATCTGTAAGTTCGCAAGCCTTGTTAAAGTTACTATCGTTTTTCGATTCTGAAGAATACACGCCTGAAATAGATCTAATTGTTGCTTTGTAACGTCCGTACTCTTTCTCAAGAGCATCTGATATTTCACCAAGACTGGCACGCTTTTGAGCAGCATCAACAGCAAGTTCTAAAAGGTTTCCTTTACCCGATTTTGATGCCTCTTCCAGCTTAAGCAATGATGCTTGTGCCTCCTCTTCGTTTCGCTCAGCGCGTAGTTTCTCAAGATTTTTAATTTGAGATTTACGTACTGAAGAGTTATCGATATCGAGAATTTCGATTGGATCTTCTTTCTCGAGACGATATTTATTGATACCTACAATAGTGTCTTTATTTGAATCGATTTTAGCTTGCTTACGAGCTGAAGCCTCTTCGATACGCATTTTTGGCACTCCTGTTTCAATTGCTTTTGTCATACCACCCAATTTCTCTATCTCTTGGATGTGTCCCCACGCTTTATCAGCAATCTCTTTGGTAAGTGTTTCTATGTAATATGAGCCTGCCCATGGATCTACTACTTTGCAAATTTCTGTCTCTTCTTGCAGGTAAATTTGTGTATTACGTGCAATACGAGCAGAAAATTCTGTAGGTAGAGCAATTGCCTCATCCAAAGCATTGGTGTGCAACGACTGTGTATGTCCTAAAGCAGCTGACATTGCTTCGATACATGTTCTTCCAACATTGTTATATGGATCTTGTTCTGTTAAGCTCCATCCCGATGTTTGAGAGTGTGTACGTAGCGACATCGACTTAGGATTTTTTGGGTTGAACTGCTTTATTAATTTTGCCCAAAGCATACGTGCAGCACGCATTTTTGCAATCTCTATAAAGTGATTCATTCCTATTGCCCAGAAAAATGATAGACGAGGGGCGAAAGTATCGACATCCATACCTGCGTCAATACCGGCTCTGATATACTCTAAACCATCGCAAAGTGTATAAGCTAATTCAATATCCGGTGTAGCACCTGCCTCTTGCATGTGGTATCCCGAAATAGAAATTGAGTTAAACTTAGGCATGTTTTTCGATGTATATTCGAAAATATCTGCAATAATTTTCATCGAAGGTTTTGGCGGGTAGATGTATGTATTACGCACCATAAACTCTTTTAAAATATCGTTTTGGATAGTACCTGAAAGTTTATCTAACGACACTCCTTGCTCTTGTCCTGCAACAATATAGAACGCAAGTACAGGAAGTACTGCGCCATTCATTGTCATAGAAACTGACATCTTATCTAAAGGAATTTGATCGAATAAGACCTTCATATCCAGAATAGAGTCAACCGCAACACCGGCTTTTCCTACGTCACCTTCTACACGAGGGTGATCAGAATCGTAACCACGGTGAGTGGCAAGGTCGAAAGCGATGGATAATCCTTTTTGTCCTGCCGCAAGATTTCTGCGGTAGAAAGCATTCGACTCTTCTGCAGTAGAAAAACCTGCGTATTGTCGCACTGTCCACGGACGGTTTGCGTACATTGTAGAGTATGGTCCACGTAAAAATGGAGGTAACCCTGCAGTGTAGTTTAAGTGCTCCATTCCCTCAAGATCATCTTTCGAGAAAGCACTCTTTATATTTATTTGTTCAGGAGTCTTCCAATCCGGGCGGATATCATTCTCGCTTTCCCATTGCTTTGTAGAAAGCGGCGACTTTGGTGAACTTTTTATGTTTATATTTTTGAAATTTGGCTTCATTATTATCGTTTTTATTCGTTATCACGTAGTGAATTATTCGATTCCAAGTTGTTTTTGAAATCCTTGAAGTGTTTCAAGCACATTCGTTTTTACATGAATAAAGTGCTTAATACCTTTTTGTTGTAATTCATCGATAATAGCTTTTGGATATCCTGCTACAACAACAATGGCGTCATCGCCAATTTTGTTGAATATTTCAGGAGCAATTGTAGCATATTCATCGTCTGAACTACATATCACTACGATATCAGCTTTAGCTTTTTTAGCAGCTTCTACGCCTTGGTCGATAGTATCAAATCCATTGTTGTCGATAGTTTCGTATCCTGCGCAAGCAAAATAGTTACTAGCAAACTGAGAACGTGCACGACGCATAGAAAGATTTCCGTAAGTAAACATAAATGCTTTAGGACGGGCATTTTTCTCAGAATATTTATCTGTAGTATAACGCATTAACTCAAATGCTTGTGCTCCACGATAGTTTCTTAATGGTTCTGTTTCAGCTCCGGCAGCTTTTTTGTCTTCGGCATGGAAAAGGTTCGGGTCGATATCTATCTTCTCTTTTGTTTCGGTGAAGTTAGGGTATTGATTTGTACCTAGTAATACCTCTTTACGCGTAGCAATTGCTGAATCGCGTTTTTGAGCTGTTTCGTTAATCTGAGCCTGTATATCTCCTTTACGGAAAGCTTTAATAAATCCGCCTTGTTCCTGTATCTCAAGGAAAAGATTCCATGCATTTTCTGCAATAGAATTTGTTAGTTGCTCTACATAATACGAACCTGCGGCAGGGTCGGTTACTTTGTCGAAATACGACTCCTCTTTTAGAATGATTTGCTGATTTCGTGCAATTCTTTCCGACATTGGAGTTGTTTTCTCAAATATTTTGTTAAATGGATTTACTGTAAAAGAGTGTACCCCTCCTAATGTCGATGACATGGTTTCGGTTGTAGTACGTAGCATATTTACGTATGGATCGTAAATTGTTTTGTTCCATGTAGCATTACTAGAATGAATTTTCATTTTAGCAGTTTCTGCTTTTTCAGGATTATACGCATTAACGATGTTGCTCCATAATAAACGTGCAGCTCTTAATTTTGCTATCTCCATAAAGTAAATCGGACCGGTAGCGAAATTGAAACGCATTTTTGGTGCAATCTGATCTATAGAGAAACCTTGGTCGGTTAATTTATTAATGTACTCTTCGCCCATTGCCAGTCCAAATCCCAGTTCTTGAATTATTGAAGAGCCTGAGTTTTTGATATGTGCAGCGTTTACTGTAATAGCGTCGAAATTAGGTATGTGTTCTGTTGCGTTGATTACACTTCCTGCATACTCTAAAGACTGCTGCTCGCTACGGCAAAAGCTACCTGTTTTAATAAAGTTTCCGATAGGATCGTAGCCTACAGAACCGGATATTTTTGTTAGGTCGAATTCGCTTTTTTTTAGTATTTTTTCAACTAAAGAGGCTGTTTTATGAGAATCTACATTAATAAAGTTTAGTTCCACGGCTTCAGCATGGATTCCTTCTAATAATTGTTTTAATTCGTCGGATGTAGGGTCGTAATTGTGTTCAAAAACAAATCCTATAGAATTAACACCCTTCATTAAAATCTCGAGAGCTTTTGTATTGGTTTTTTTGATATCTTTTACTTTGATATCTTGGCGGATGTACCAGTTATTGCCTTTTGCATTATTTCCTCTTGTATAAGGGAAATCGCCTGGAAATGAATCGAGGTGATTAAGGTCTTGTGTGTCTTCTGATCTGTAGTATGGTTTTACAGTAAAGCCTTCACGTGTTCTCCACATGAGTCTCTTATTGTAGTCAGCCCCTTTCAGATCTTTGTTAATTACATCTTCCCACTGTTGTGTTGAAACAGGTGGAAATTCTGAAAATAGCTTTGAATCTTTTTTGTTTTGATCCATTTGATTAGCGTTTTAATTAAAACTATGTCATACCATTTTTTATGTATGGCTACATATCATATGTTAATACAATACTTTAAACCATAATTAAAAAATACCGAACAACTGTCATAAGAAAGTATGTCGGTATCAAATACTTATGATTAGTATTGATTTTTATCGCCTGCAAATTTACAATAAATATAACGACTAGGTTATTAGAACGATTAAAAATTGTTAATAAATTAACAATGAGAGATAAAAAAGTGGTTGGCTGACTTTAATGAAGTGATGTGGGGGGAAATGACGGGGTGATTTTAAAAAGTAACCGGGTGACTCAAAGTCGCCCGGTTACTAGTAGTTTGATAATTATTTTACTAAAGTCATCTCTTTAACAAGATGACCTGCGCCGGCAAATTTATCGATGATAAATAGGCAGTAGCGAATATCTATAGAGATATTACGACATTGATCGGGGTCGTACATCAGATCGCTCATAGTACCTTCCCAGTTACGGTCGAAATTAATTCCTATTAAATGTCCGTCGGCATTAAGGATCGGACTACCGGAGTTTCCTCCACTTGTGTGATTAGAGGCTATAAAGCAAACGTGCATAGAGCCATCTTTATCGGCATATTGTCCGTAATCTTTTTCGTTGTAAAGCTCTTTTAATTTATCTTCAACAACATAGTCGTATATATCAGGGTTTTCTTTTTCCATTATCCCCGAAAGGGTGGTGTAGTAATCGTAAGAAACACCATCGCGAGGCTCAAAAGCTTGTACTTTTCCGTAAGTAACACGTAAAGTAAAGTTAGCATCGGGATAGAAGTGTTTGCTTTTTTGAAACTCCATTAAACCTTTCATATAGATACGTTGTAAGCTGTCGAGTTGAGCATTTAATGTACCTGTAGCAGGAAGTATCTTAGTAAAGTAGTGTCCGAATAACGATTTTGCCAAGATGTGAGCCGGGTCTTTTTCAATTTTCTTGTATTTTCTTGCTTTGTACTTATCAAGAAATTTATTTACTCCCTCTTCAGAGCTCATGAAAGAGTTTTTAAAAAGATCATCTGCGTAAGCGGAAAAATCACCTTTATAATCTTTAGTTACTTCTTTAAAAATTTCGGGATGTTGATTTGTGTTTATGTTGGTGTAATATGTTGATAGCAGAGATGAAGTAACTTCATTATCTATCGGCAGATAGTAATTTTTAAAAAAGTTTTTTGTCTTTTTGCGCAGATTGTTAATCTCATCAGCAATAGCTTCGTCTTCAGTGTCATCTTGTTTACTAAGCTTTATCAGCTTGTCGAAAGAGCGAGCAAAACGTGCTATTTCAATATTGTAGATAGATTCTGTGAGATATGTTTTAGCTGTATTGTAAGGAGTGAGTTGTTGATAAACATCATTAAATTCTGAAATAAGATTGCCATATTTTTCAGAATATTCGTCCGACTCTTTAGCCCATTTTATGAAAGATGTTTCAAGATGTTGTTTTTTTAATATGGCGTTAATATTTTTGATACCACGATTTTCTCCTTGCCATTTTTTCCATCCGTTTGCAATGTGAGCGCTTTTGGCAGAATATTGGATGCGGATTTTTTTATCGCTAGCCATATAACTTTTTATGATATCTAATGCTTTTGTTCGCATGTTGATGCGAATAGGATTGATATCTTTAGTGTTCATTTCAATAGCAAAGGAAGGAAGATATTCTTGCGTTGTTCCCGGGTATCCAAAAACAAAAGTAAAATCGTCTTTTTCGTATCCTTTCAGATTGATTTTTAGGTGCTGCTTAGGTTTGTAAGGCACGTTATCTTTTGAATATTCTGACGGATTATTGTCTTTATCAGCATATATTCTAAAAACAGAAAAGTCGCCGGTATGACGTGGCCACATCCAGTTGTCGGTATCGCCACCAAATTTACCAATGTTTGAAGGAGGTGCTCCTACTAAACGAACATCGGTATATTCTTCGTAGATAAACATATAATATTCGTTACCATAGTAAAACGGTTTTATAACTGCTTTGTAACGAGTATCCTCTGTAGTCTCTTCGGCAAGTGCTTTTTTGTGTTTATTAATTATTTCTTTACGCTCTGCTTGTGTCATGTTGTTTGTAACATCAGCAAGAATTTTTTCTGTAACGTCTTCTATACGAATAAGAAAAGTGGCTTTTAGTCCCGGGTTACTCAGCTCTTCGGATTTATTCATAGCCCAAAAACCATCAGTAAGATAGTCGTGTTCTACCGAGCTGTGCGACTGTATTGCGCCATATCCGCAGTGGTGGTTTGTAAGAATCAGACCTTGGTCAGAGACTAATTCGCCGGTACATCCTCTGCCAAAAATTATAATGGCATCTTTTAAACTGGAGTGGTTGATGCTATAAATATCTTCTGCTGTAAGACGCATGCCCATTTCGCGCATATCTTTTTCAACAAATTTATTCAGAAGCATAGGAATCCACATTCCCTCTTTTGCCGAGCCTTGGAAAACCATTGCAGCAGCGAAAAAGAGTAGTAATATACTTTTTTTCATTTTTTATGTTTTATTAATGATGTTTTTAGTTATCAATCTCAGCCTCAATCTCAATCTCAACCTCAACCTCAATCTCAACCTCAACCTCAATTACTTAACTGCAATTGTTTCAATTTCAACCATCACGCCAAGTGGAAGTTTTACAACTTGATATGCTGCACGTGCAGGAGGGTTTTCAGAGTAATATTTTCCGTAAATTTCGTTCATAGTAGCGAAATTATCCATGTCGTTTAGTAAACATGTTGATTTTATTACATCTTTAAAAGTATATCCTGCTTCTGTTAGGATTGCTTCAATGTTTTTCATTACCTGCTCTGTTTGCTCTACTATACCGCCTTCTACAACAGCCGAAGTAGCAGGATCGATAGGTACTTGACCCGAAATGTAAAGTGTTCCGTTTGTTTCTACTGCTTGGCTATAAGGTCCAATTGCTTTTGGGGCGTTGCTTGTGTTAATTATTTTTTTCATAGTTTGTGTTTTTATATTTATTTAATTTTTGATTATTTATTTTTATCTAACCAATTTGTTATATCTACAAACTGTTGTACCGAAAGTTGTTCCGGTCGTTCGCTTAATAATGGGTGACGAGCATCAGGAATTAGTTGTTTTAATGAGTTGCGCAATGTTTTACGGCGTTGATTAAAACCTGTTTTTATTACGCGGATGAATAGTTTTTCGTCACAATCGAGATGTTTTGTGGCATTTCTTTTTAATCGTATTACAGCCGATTTAACCTTTGGTGGAGGATTAAATACTTCCGGTTCTACGGTAAAAAGATATTCTATATCGTAAAATGCCTGTAATATAACGCTGATAATGCCATACTTTTTTGTTCCGGGTTGCGAAGCTATTCTTTCTGCTACTTCTTTTTGGAACATTCCTACTACTTCCGGAATATCATCTCTGTAGTCGAGTACTTTAAAAAGTATTTGCGATGAGATATTGTATGGAAAATTACCTATTATAGCGAAACTATCATTAAAAATCTCTTTCAGGTCGGTTTTTAAAAAGTCGCCGGAGATAATGGATAGGTCGGGATATTTTTTTTCGAGGTATGCAACCGATTCTCTATCTATTTCAATTACTTTAAAATTATACTCCTCTTTTTTTAATAGCGGATCGGTTAATACTCCCATGCCGGGTCCTATTTCCAGAATGTTTTTTGTAGTATTCTGAAGACTGTCAACAATATTTTGTGCGATAATTTTATCGGTAAGAAAATGTTGTCCCAGATGTTTTTTTGCTTTTACCATAATTATTGTTTTTCTCGAAGTATTCTGTATTGCTTTCTGGCTTTGTCGGCAAAAAGACTTCCGGAATAATCTGTGAGTATTGTTTTATATAATTCTACAGCTTTTGTTGTGTTGTGTAAATGATTTTGATTTATTTCTGCCGATTGCATAATTGCATTGTCGGCTAGAATATCGTGTGCAAAATTGGTGAAAACCTGTGTAAATAACGAATCGGATTGCGTGTAAAACGCCATTTCTTTTAAAATTTCTGCTTTAGAAAATAGAATATCGTCGTGTAATTTACAAAATTTATATTTCGATGTAATTGTGTCGAAAAGTTGTAAAGCAGAATCTGTTTTGTTTCTGTAAATAAGTAGCTTTGCTGCGGCAAACATATCCATTGCTGAGTTTAATGAGTCGTTTTCCATATTTTCTGTAAGAAAAAGATTCATCTCCATAGCATCGTTAGCAATGAGTTTTGATGTTGCGGCTTTTAGTACTTTAAATTGCGCTTTAGCCCATTTATATTCGCCGATATAGAACGAGAGCATAGCATTTTTATACTTTGCTTTATGACCAAGCGGCTCATTTTTAAAAGATTTTTCTACCTGCGAATAGAGTAGGGTAGCTTCCCAAGGTTCATTATTTAACAAATAAATATTAGCAAGTTCCATTTTTGCTTTGGCAATTTCTTTAGTAGGAATTCTTTTTAAATTTATTGCCTCTTTTAAAAGAAAAATTGCTTCAGGGCTTTTATTAAGCCAAATAGCTTGCATATGAGCAAGGTTATATATCATGCTAAATGTATGCTGATTTTTTCCTTTTTCTTTAAGTGATTTGAGATAATCTTTTTCTAATTTGTAAAGTAATTTCTTTTTAACAGGGGAGGAGCTGAGTATTTTTTTCTGTTTAGATATTAACAATTTTGTTTTAGCTTTTATAATTATAATATCTTGTTTATCGCTGTTATTGATAACATAATTAAAAGCGTTTATTGCTGTTAAAAAGCGATTGTTTTTGATACATAAATCACCAAGACGCATAACATTTTCGCCCCCTTCTTCAAATCTTTTATCAAGGGCTTTTGTTTGTGCCAGAGCTGTCTCAAAGTCTTTCTGTTGTATAGAGAGCCACAATAATAGGTCTATATAAACTCTTTCGTCGGGTTTTTCATGAACTTTTTTTAATAAAACATTTCGTAACAGTCTGTTTTTTGTGTTTTCGGGGTCGTGGCTTAGTGAGCTTTGAATACGATATTTTACCCTCTGGAGTTTTGTGCTATTTATTAGAAGCAGTGATAAATATTCATCAAACATCTCTTTATAGTGA
>JAYEOD010000455.1:0-9109 GCA_034722575.1 Bacteroidota bacterium
TTAAGCAGCTTTTTAGATGTTTTTAGCACTGTTGTTATTAGTGTTTAGAAGGAAGAACTAAAAAAATTAGTTATTTTTAAATATTCTGCGGAATTATTAGAAAATATTTCTATTTTTGCATCCGCTAAGCATAATTGCTTGCATTGTTGGTCCGTTCGTCTAGGGGTTAGGACGCCAGGTTTTCATCCTGGTAACAGGGGTTCGATTCCCCTACGGACTACTAAAAGAAAGATCTTTTAAAATATTATTGTTGGTCCGTTCGTCTAGGGGTTAGGACGCCAGGTTTTCATCCTGGTAACAGGGGTTCGATTCCCCTACGGACTACTAAATAGCTTGTTGGTTTGCCTGCAGGCTTTTTTTGAAAGGAAATATTTTTTTGAAAATATTTTTTGATTATAAAAAAAGTTGTACTTTTGCAGCCTTATAATCATTGCGTTAATAAAGATAAGATAAAAAACAAAGATAAGATATGGCTAATCACAAATCAGCATTAAAAAGGATAAGATCTAATGAAGTACGCAGAGTGCGTAACCGTTATTATAGCAGAACAATGCGTAACGCTGTTAGAAATCTTAAATTAACTGAAGACAAAAAAGAAGCCGAAGAAAAACTTGCTAAAGTAATTTCTATGGTTGATAAAATGGCTAAGAATAATGTTATTCATAAAAACAAAGCCGGACACATTAAGTCTCAGCTTGCAAAACATGTTCAAAAATTAGCTTAATCCTTTCCTGTTAATGACAGTTAAATGCGATTTTTAAAATATTAAAAAAAGACTTCGAGCAATTGAGGTCTTTTTTTTGTTTATAGGGGTTGGGATGGTACAGAATTAATTATAAATAATTATTTAAATCCGATTACACAACAAATTGATTTCGGAACATATAAATTCTGCTGCTTTGCCATCTCCAAAAATCTCAGGAAACTGTATGTCTGCCTCTGTCATAGATAAATATCCTGAAATAATTTTTTCACTATCTGCATCTGTCAATACCGCAGCATTGTTTTCTAATATCTCAGTCCACTCAGTTTCCGAACGCAATATCAGCGAAGGTTTTTTAAAGAAATAAGCCTCTTTTTGTACTCCACCCGAGTCGGTGATAATCATTTTACAATTTTTTTCAAGCATTATCATATCCAGAAACGAAGCCGGCTCCACGATTTTAATATTTGCATTGTTGGCAATATTTTTTTGCATCTCTTTTTTAAGAAGGGACTTTATTTTGCTCGATGTACGAGGATGTAGCGGAAGAATAATTGTTTCGCCTTTTTCAGCGATCTGTAATAGCGCATTAAAAATTTCCGTTAGCCTTTCCGGGATGTCTGTATTATTATCTCGGTGTATGGTGCCAAGGATAAAATTCCCTTTTGTTAAATCGTGTTTATTAAGAATGTTGGATTTGGATTCTGCTATACCGGCAAAATGCAATGAATTATCGAGCATGATATCGCCACAATGATAAATTTTCGGATTATCAGCACTATACGGATGTTGTGCCATCATGTTAAATCCTTCCTTTAACAAATTATTGTATCCCTGCCGTGTAGGCGAAAATAGTAGCGTAGAGACATGGTCGCACATAATACGATTTATCTCTTCCGGCATGCTTTTGTTGTATGAACGCAACCCGGCTTCGATATGGATTACTGGGACATGAATTTTTGAAGCAGCAATAGCGCCTGCTAATGTCGAATTAGTGTCGCCATATACCAATAAAGCATCAGGATTTTCTTTTAATAAAATATTCTCAATCCCTTCAATCATTTTGGCTGTTTGGGCTCCATGCGATCCCGAACGAACATCAAGGTTATAGTTAGGGTGTGGTATTTCCAGCTCCTCAAAAAAAATCTCCGACATATTAGCATCGTAATGCTGTCCTGTATGTATAATAATCTCTTTCAGTTGCTTACTAAACCCATTCCTTATAGCCCTACTAATTGCCGAAGCCTTAATAATTTGAGGTCGTGCCCCTATGATTGTTACTATGTTCATCCGTTTATAATTTATCAGCACAAATATAATCCACTTTTTTTAATTTATGAAGGAAGGTTGGGATTTCCTCCTTCGCTTTGGCTTCGGAGGACGAGGAGGATGATTGATTGATTGATTGATTGATTGATTGATTGATTGATTGATTGATTGCGGCGTGTGTAATAGGCTCAGGCTGAAAGTCTGAGATAAAAAAAATAAACGGATGATGCAATGGTACAATTATTTAATTATACAATGACCTACAAATAACGCGAAGCAAATTACGATTAATGTAAAGACGCTTACCCTACTTTAAGCAGAATAAAAATTCGTATAATTAGGTTAATTCGATGATAGAGTGATAATAAAAACTATCTTTATAAAAGAAAACCAATCCTCTATATAAATGAACCACTACAACATAGAAACGTCTATTAAATATTGGGCTGAAGAAGATCGCCCGCGTGAGAAATTGCTTTTAAAAGGGAAGTCCTCACTATCAAACTCCGAATTAATTGCTATTTTAATAGGTAGCGGTACACGTAAAATATCAGCAGTAGATTTGGGGAAAATCCTGTTAAAGAGTGTTGATAATAATCTTTTAGAACTGGCGAAACTCTCTGTCGATGACTTGAAACAATTTAAAGGCATTGGAGAGGCAAAAGCAGTTAGCATTGTTGCTGCATTAGAATTAGGGAAACGCCGTCGTAGTGCCGAAGCTTTGGTGAGAACGAAAGTAACCTCTAGTAAAGATGTGTATGAATATGTTCAGACATTGTTCTCTGAGTCGCCATACGAATCATTCGTGATAGTGCTTTTGAACAGGGCAAATAAAATACTGCGAGCAATACAAATTAGCGAAGGAGGAATGACAGGCACTGTAGCCGATCCGAAAAAAATATTTAAAAAAGCTCTCGAAACAAATGCTGCAGCAATAATATTGTGCCACAACCATCCTAGTGGAAATTTAACACCTAGCGAATCGGATAATATTCTTACAAAAAAGTTGAAAAATGCCGGAGAATTATTGGATCTCCCGGTTTTGGATCATCTTATAGTAGGAGATAATAGTTATTATAGCTATTCCGATGAAGGGATGCTTTAAGTTAATTAGTGTTTGTCCATAATGTCCGCTCTCTTCGTTATTCTTGTTTTAAAAAACAGTCATTTACTACAGTAAACTCCTGATTTTTAATCCTGCGAAAGCCTCGATAGCGAACATTCTGAATCAAATACTTGACTTTATGGATAGACTCTAATTACGAATTGCACATAATTTGTAGTTCTAACGGCGTGGCTGTTTAGTCAATCAATCATGTGTTTAATCACTGACAAATCACAATTTTTAACTACTTTCGCACCTGTGTTTTTAAAATAAAAAAAGAAATAGTTCGTTAGTGAATAAAAAACAGAATAACATTGAATAAGAAAGCGAATAAAATAATACTCCTTGCTGTAGCAATACTTTTTTCATTTTCAGCCGGAGCACAAAGTGTTTTTAGTAGTAGGGTAAGAAATCTCCCTAATTACGATTATGCACCATATCATTTTGGTTTTGTACTTGCTATTAATAAAATGCATGTAGCCATCGATCCTATTGATAATATGCACAATGTCTATTTTTTATCCGATGATGCAGATGATATTACTCCTGCTCCGGATTCGATGAGAGTGTTGGGGATTGGTTATAAACCACAATATGGATTTACCGTGGGGATTGTGTCGAATTTGCGATTGACAGAATATCTCGATCTTAGGTTTATACCTTCGTTAAGTTTTGGCGAGCGTGTTATAACCTACGATATTTACAGATGTTATAGCGATGGAGAGAATGATATTGTTAATAAAGAGAAAAGAATACCAAGTACTTATATCGATTTTCCATTACACATAAAGTATAAGTCTAAAAGAATTCATAATGTTAGAGCCTATGTTTTTGGAGGTATGAAGTATAGCCTCGATTTAGCATCACTATCTAAAAAGCAGCGGGATGAGAGTAATAATAATCTTATTGTGAAATTCGATCAACATAATTATGGGTTTGAATTAGGTGTCGGCTTCGATTATTATACCAATTGGTTTAAGTTTGGTACTGAAATAAAAATGGGTTATAATATCAACGATCCTCTAAAACGCGAAGGAAATATCTATTCAGAAAGTATAGAGTCTCTGCGCCCAAGAATGTTTCAAGTGTCGTTTACCTTCGAATAAGTTAGGATGAACAAGATGCAGGATGCAGGATACAGGATGCAAAAAAAAACTTACTTTTGCATATTATAATAAAAATAAAGTCGGATGCTTAAGATAAATGAAATAGATTCTCTCTTTAATGCTTTTAGCGAGTCTAAGGTGTTGATTATTGGAGATATAATGGTTGATGCATATTTGTGGGGCGGTGTAGATAGAATTTCTCCTGAAGCACCGGTTCCTATTGTTGCTGTTAGTAAGCGCGAAAATCGACTCGGAGGAGCTGCTAATGTTGCTCTTAATATAAAAGCTCTCGGTGCAAAACCGATTCTCTGTTCTGTGATTGGCGATGATGTGAAGGGAGATGAGTTTATGCAACTGCTCGATGATGAACTGATGTCTAAAGAGGGCATTTTGAAATCTAAAAAGAGAATTACTACTACAAAATTCAGAGTGCTTGGAAATAACACACAGCTGCTGCGTGTTGATGAAGAGATTACTGATTCTCTTAATAATGATGATAAACAACTCTTTCTCGAAAGAGTAATAAATATAATAGCACAAGCTGATATTAAAGCTATTGTGTTTCAGGATTATGATAAAGGTGTTATCGATAAAGAGGTGATAAATACAATTATTTCAAAAGCCAACGCTCTGAATATTCCTGTGGCTGTTGATCCAAAGAAGAAAAATTTCGATTTTTTTAAACATGCAACTTTCTTTAAACCTAATCTTAAAGAATTAAAAGAGGGGATGAATGTTAATTTTAATAGTAAAGATCGTAATCAACTTGAGGAGGCTGTCGATAATTTGCAAATAAAAATAGACTGTAAAATGTTAATGGTTACTCTTTCGGAGGATGGCGTGTTTATAAAGTATCGCAATAATCAAGAGGGAAAAAGCTATCACGAACCTGCTCACCGTCGTAGAATTTCAGATGTTTCGGGCGCAGGCGATACGGTAATAAGTACAGCCACATTATGTTTGGCAAATGGAATTCATCCTGCCGATCTTGCTGCAATATCTAATCTGGCCGGTGGCTTGGTTTGTGAAGAGGTGGGTGTAGTGCCTGTTGATAAAGAAAAACTTTTGGCAGAAGTGAAGAAGATATATTCTGTATGATTTAAGATGCAAGATACAGGATGGATTGAATTAGTTTTAGGTAAAAAATAAAAAAATGACCAAAAAAGCAGAGGTAAAAAACATGTTCAACAATATTGCTTTACGATATGATTTGTTGAATCATGTTCTTTCGGTGGGAATTGATAAAATTTGGAGAAAGAGGGTTATTAAAATACTGAAAAGTCATAATTCTAAAATAATTCTTGATGTTGCCACAGGTACCGGAGATCTTGCTATTGCAGAGGCATCGCTAAAGCCGGAAAAAATTATTGGGGTAGATATTGCTGTTGAGATGCTTCAGGTTGCAGATAAAAAAATTGTAAAGAAGAATTTAGATAGTATTATATCATTGCAAGAGGGCGATTCAGAAATCTTGAATTTTAATGATAATTATTTTGATGCTATTACAGTGGCTTTTGGCGTTCGTAATTTCGAAAATCTCGAAAAAGGTCTTGGCGAGATGTGTCGCGTAATGAATAATAATGGAGTTACGGTTATTCTGGAATTTTCAAAACCAAGAATTTTCCCTGTAAAGCAATTTTATAACTTCTATTTTAAAAATATCCTTCCATTTATAGGGAAAATTATATCAAAAGATGATTTTGCTTATACATATCTTCCGGAGTCAGTAAAAGAGTTTCCCGACGGACAAGATTTTTTAAATGTACTTAAAAAAGTAGGATACAAAAAAGTATCGGCAAAACCTCTTACTTTTGGTATAGCTACTATTTATACAGCACAAAAGTAATACCAATTAACATCATATTTGGTATAAGAAGTCTGTTTATCGATTAAAAATCGAATACCCTGCCATCAAATCCGGTCGTAACACCGAAATTAAAATACAAAAAATGTTTCGAGTCTTTTTCAATAAAATGCAATCGGCTTCCTATTTCAGCAAACAGTTGTAACTCACTTACAGGGTCGATCAGGTAATTTGCCTGTAGATGATTTGTTAAAAGAGTATTTGTAAGTCCTTGTCCGATGTAATTATCGTAATCTTGTGTTCTGGTATTGTAATCCTTAAAAACATCTCCACCATAATTTTCGCCTTTTGGATCTGTTCCATAATATGCTAATGAATTATGAAACATAAAATTCCATCGATTTGCCTGGTAGTTTATTCTATAAATTCCTTCCACAACATTTGCGCCTAAAGGATGTGCTAAAGGTTGATTATAGTGTCCATAACTCTGCAGGGTACTAAAATGCGTATACATAAAAGGCCTGATAAAATTTATTTCGAGCTGACTATTTAGCCCGTTAGTGTTAAGTATATCGTACTCTTTCCAGCCAATCTGGAAAGATTGTTTATTTGCCCACCAGCCATTCATAGCTTTTATTTCATCGAGCTTAAACTCATCCAATAGCATTTGGAAATAAATAAGTGTGTTATCTGTAGAAAAGGAAATGTCCATTCCCATCATAGCATTGTCTGGCGAGCCTAATGTAAATTCTACCGGGCGGAAGAATATTATTGGATTAAGATAATTTATTTCAAAACCACGTACTCCCTGTTCATCTTTTGCTTGCCATATCAGGGCTTCAAAAAGACCCACTCTCCATTTTTTATTAATCTTCCAATTCAGGTAGTGAATGGCCGAATATTTTGTAGGGAAATCATTCCATCCGGAAATAGAATTGTTTTGTATATCCTTTAATTGCATCCATAAAGCAGTATATCTGAAATGCCATACGTTGGTAGTGATTTTAAAATAGGGGTAGTTATGATTGCGATCAGATAAAAATAGCGATCTGTATCCTTGTCCGATGTGGTTGCCGTTAAAGCCACCCTCAAATATAAAATGATTCGAAGGACTCCATGCTAAGTAAAATTCTGTGTCGTAATAGTTGTAGCGACCATTTTTTTCGTTAACTATAGTGCCATTGTGGTTGATGCGATGTTTGTTAATAAAGGTTTCTTCGTATTGATATAGTGCGCTGTAGGAATATCTGAAACGTCCTTCAAAAGCTAGTTGTGAACCAATAGTAGCTTTAAGATGCGTGCCAACACCTCCTGTTCCGGCAAAGTCATTGTTAAGAAAATCGCTGCCACCATAAATATTTATTTCAGGAAGAATTTGAAAGGCGATTTTTTTACCGGAATGTTGTATTGCATATTTATGATCTAAAAAAATCAGGTGTTTTATAATTTTAGATAAAGAATCTGTATGAGCAGTATTTTTATAGTATAAAGGAAAAAAACTTATCTGTTTATTCTGTTTTTGTAAAGATATATTGTCCCATGCAGTAATATGTAGTGGTTGCGAGAGCATAATTTTACTACACATCAGTAAAAATAATAATAGCGAGATTTTTTTATTCATAAAAGATACCATTAAAAAGAAAAGTAAAGCAAATTTAGCAAAAACATTCCACTCTTCGAGGCATTTTAATATTAATTCGATAAAAAAATAATAGAACGGTACTCTGTACCTGAATTTCAGTTTTCCTATCATCATGCTACAAATAGAACGGTGCGCTGCACCTGTAAATCTCAACCTCAATAAATCTTTTTGTATTTTAGCCTAGTATAATTTAA
This sequence comes from Bacteroidota bacterium, assembly GCA_034722575.1. GTDB lineage: Bacteria > Bacteroidota > Bacteroidia > Bacteroidales > JAIPAH01 > JAIPAH01. The sequence goes on from JAYEOD010000455.1 coordinate 7,824, forward strand.
GTTTTTAAAGAGATGGCATTAGAGATAGAGAGAAAATTTCTCGTAAGAGGTGAGTTTAAGAGTTTTGCATCTGAATCGCAAAAAATATCACAAGGGTATTTATCATCGGTAGTGGAAAGAACAGTTCGGGTGAGAATAAAAGGAGAACAAGGTTTTATTACAATTAAAGGAAAGGGGAATGAAACAGGAGTATCTCGATATGAATTTGAAAAAGAGATTACTCTGCAAGAAGCGCAAGAGCTTTTAAATATTTGTGAGCCGGGTGTTATTGATAAGAGGCGATTTATTGTTAAAGTTGGCAAACATAATTTTGAGGTAGATGAATTTTATGGCGAAAACAAAGGTCTTATAATTGCGGAAATAGAGCTGGAATCGGAGGCAGAAGAGTTTGTAAAGCCCCAATGGCTCGGTAAAGAAGTTACCGGTGATGCAAGGTATTACAATGCAATGCTCTCAAAAAATCCTTATTGTAATTGGAAGTAATTAATTTTATGGTATAAAGACATGATAAGAATTGCTATTTTTGTAAAAAATTATTTGTGATGCCGGATAGATAGTCTGCGCATCTATGAAAATATAAAATAAATGAAGAAACCCACAATATTAATCACTAATGATGACGGTATTAACGCTTTAGGTCTTAAGATGTTAATATCGGTAATGCGTGAATTTGGACGCATTGTAGTAGTTGCTCCTGATAAACAGCAATCCGGTAAAAGTCATTCTATTACCGTAGGAGAGATTTTGCGTGTAGAAAAAATTATTGAAGAGGAAAATTATGTAGAATATGTTACTAATGGCACTCCTGTAGATTGTGTGAAATTGGGCAAAAAAGTTGTGCTTGAGGGAAATCCCGATTTAGTGGTTTCCGGTATTAATCATGGATCGAATGCAACAATTAATGTTCTCTATTCCGGCACTATGGCTGCTGCTATGGAGGCTTGTATTGCAGGGATTCCTGCTATTGGTTTTTCGTTGGACGATTATTCTTCTAACGCAGATTTTTCTCAGGTAAAAGAGGTTATTAAAAAAATTGTTCGTGAGGTTTTAGACAATTCTTTACCTGTAGGTACTTGTTTAAACGTGAATATTCCGGCTGTTAGCAGTAACCAAATAAAAGGGATAAGAGTTTGCCGTCAGGGGAGAGGATATTGGAACGAAAATTTTGATAGCAGATTAGATCCTACGCACAAACCTTATTATTGGATGAAGGGAGAGTTTGTTGATACTGACGAAGATACTGATACTGATTATTGGGCATTGAAAAATAACTATGTCTCTGTAGT
>JAYEOD010000456.1:0-9097 GCA_034722575.1 Bacteroidota bacterium
TTTAGATTTTTAACAGTACTAATTTCCATAAAAGTAGCACCGAATCCTTTTCCGAAACTGCCACCAATAATAACTACTCTGTCATCATCTTTAACAAAATCATCTTTTAATAAGCCATTAACAGATTGACGAATTAACTCCTTTTTATTTCCTCTTTCTGTTAAATGACGAGCGTGAACACCGTATGACAGAGCCATTTCTCTCTCTAATTGTTTGTTGGTACACATTGCAAAGATAGGTGCGTGACTGCGGTAGCCGGCAAGGTCTCTGATTTTTCTCCCTGAAGAAGAGTCTGCTACAATGGCTTTTGCTTTTAGTCGAATAGAGGCTTTTACAGCGGATTTTGCCAGATACGAACTTATTTCGTTATTTATTATAATTTGTGGAGCTTCATGATACGCTTCTTTCGAGTCTTCAACTTCTTTAGCAACTGTGGCCATTGTGCGAACCGATTCTACAGGATAACTTCCGTAAGCTGTTTCGCCTGATAGCATTGTGGCATCAGCTTGACTGTATATGGCACTGGCAATGTCGGTTACTTCGGCACGTGTAGGACGTGGGTTGTCGATCATAGAATGTAACATTTGTGTTGCTACGATAACCGGTTTGCGTCGTGCGATACATTTTTTTATAAGATATTTTTGTACCACAGGAATTTTTTCAAACGGGATTTCAATTGCTAAATCGCCTCTGGCAACCATAACTCCGTATGCATGATCTAAAATTTCATCAATGTTATCAACACCTTCTTGATTTTCAATTTTGGCAATAATTTTTATTGCGGAGCTTCTTTCGTCAAGGATTGTCTGTATTTCAAGGAGGTCTTCTTTATTACGTACAAAAGAGTGAGCAATAAAATCTAAATTATTATCAATAGCAAAATAGATATAGTCGCGATCCTTAGCACTTAAAGAGGGCAGGTTAAATTGTGCTTTAGGTACATTAACACTTTTACGTTGTTTTATTTCACCCGCTGAGGCGGCATAACATACTAAATAATTTTTTCTTTTCTCTTTTAATATTAGTTCAATATCGCCATCGTCAATTAATATGCTGCTGTTATCAGGAACTTCATTAGAAAAGTTTTTATATGAAATCTCGATAGAGTTTCCTTTTTGCTGAAAAAAACCATTGTCCCAAATAAGCACTTCATCATTTTTTGATACTTTAATAGGACTACCCTGTTTTGTTGTTCTTATTTCCGGGCCTTTGGTGTCGAGTAATAAGGCGATACGGTCAGAAACACTGCGTACGTTATTTACTACCTTCATGGTGGCTTTGTGATCTTGGTGTGCTGTATTTAATCTTACAACATCCATTCCCTCTTTGTATAACTCAGTAATAAATTCATGATCACATTTTAAATCCGAAATTGTAGCTACAATTTTTGTCCTCTTCGTAATTTTTCTTTCCATTCGCTCCATAGGTATTTTTTTTTAAGTTGTGCAAAAATATAAAAGTAAAGCAAATCAAAAATTAAATCAATAGCGCAAACGGAATAAATTTAAAAAAATCTAGCAATGTTAAATTAGATGTGTTCTAATCTTATATTGTCATGCAACATAATCTACTGTTTAAGGGGCATAAAAATAACTATTAACAAATTAATACTATAAGTATATGAAAAAACAATTACTATTTACATTATTTGGGTTTGCACTCTCTTTAATTGCTGTGAGTCAAACTATCGTAACAACAAACCCTCTTCATAGAAATGCTGTTTTAGAAGAGTTTACCGGAATACATTGTGGTTATTGTCCCGAAGGGCATGCGATTGGTGCTGATTTACTTGAAAATAATCCTGGTAGAATGGTGGTAGTTGCTATACATCAGGGGTCATTTGCCTCTCCAAATGCAGGTGAACCGGATTATCGTACTGATTTTGGTGATGGAATTGCAAACCAAACTGATTTAACCGGTTATCCATCAGGAACTGTAAATCGTCATGAATTTGATGGAATGCAGCAGGGTAATGGAACAGCAATGAGTCGCGGAAGTTGGTCTCCTGCAACAAGTATTATTCTTGGTCAAGATTCTCCATTAAATGTTGGAATAATGACCAGCTATGAAGAGAGTACTCGCGAATTGACTGTTAATGTTGAGTTGTATTATACAGGTGATGCTGTTGAATCGACAAATTTTATTAATGTAGCTATTTTGCAAAGTCATGTTTTTGGTCCTCAATCAGGTGGTGGAGCCGGAAATAATTATGAGCATATGCATATGCTACGTCATTTTGTTACCGGTCAGTGGGGCGACGAAGTTACTACAACTACTACCGGAACATTTATAGAAAAAACATATACTTATACTCTTCCTGATGCTATTAGAGAGGTTGATTTAATTGCTGAAGATTGTGAAGTGGCTGTGTATGTGACTGAAACAACACAGGAAATTATAACCGGTGATGTAGTTAGCTTAATAGATGGAACAAATCAGTATATAGGTTCTATGCAAACTTCCGGCGAAAATTTTATGAATGGCGCTGCCGGAGAACAAACTTCTTTTAATTTTCAGGCAGAGAGTAATTTAGAAGGTGATGAAGATTTTACCTTAACATTATCTACTGATGCTCCTGATGATTGGGCCGCTTCTTTTGTAATTGATGGACAAAGCTATGACGAAACAGCTACTGTTACACTGTCGTACGATACTCCTTTAGATATTGCACTTGAGGTTACGCCGGGAGCAACTCCGGGATTTAAAAAATATCAGTTTGTTATGACTTCAGTAAGTAATCCTAATGCTCCGGAAAAGTATATTACTTTCTATGTGATTTCCGGAATAACTGATCTTTTGGTTAATGGTACCGGTGGGGCAGCAACTACTCAATATCAAGATGTTTATTTGAATGCATTACAAAATGCCGGCAATACTTCGCATGATGTTGTTAGAGGAGATGTATTTGCGGAAGCGTATAATGCTAATGTTCTTGATGAGGTGAAGAGTGTCTATTTTAATGTTGCATGGACTTTCCCTGCTTTTTCTGATGCACAAGCTACTGCTTTAATGGGTTACATGGATAATGGAGGAAACTTATTTGTTGCAGGACAGGATATTGGCTGGGATATTATGAGTGGCTCAGGAAATGGAAATGCTATAACTCAGAATTTATATACTAACTATCTTGCTGCAGATTATGTTAATGATGGTAGTTCATCGGATAATAAGTTAACGGCAAATGAAGATGATGTGAATTATGGAGAGATAGATGATGCTACTATTGTTGATATGTATAGTGGTAATATGTATCCTGATCATCTTGCGCCATTAGGAGATGCTACAACAGCTTTTTATTATAATGATAATACTTCCAGAGGTGCTGCTATTGTAAATGAAACAGATGTTTTTAGCTCTGTATATTTTGGTGTTGGTTTAGAGATGATTGCTGAAGAGGCTGTTGTTGATGATATTATTGCAGCTACAAACTCTCTTTTTAACGCTTCCGGTAACGGTATTTTCCAGATATTTGAAGATAAAACAGTTTTAGGACAAAACTATCCTAATCCGGCAAACGATTTTACTTTTATTAAAGTGGGTGTACAAAGTAATAGTACATTGATTGTAAATGATATTAGTGGACGTGTTATTTTAGAACAAAATATTAACTCTACCGATAAGATGATAAAAATTAATACATCAAATTGGAAATCGGGTATGTATTATTACCAGTTAAAAAATGCAAATAATGTAAAAGCTAAAAAACTTTTTAAGTTGTAATATAGGTTTTGCTAAATAATAAAAAAGGGCTGTCTCAATTTTTTGAGACAGCCCTTTTTTTATTTGTGTACCTATTCGAGAATGAATTTAAATATTAAGCTCTCAAGAGTTTAAGATAAGTCTTATATTTATTGATGTGGGTGATTGAAGTTTAAAGGTGCTGAGCACCGTTCTATTTGTAGCATGATGATTGGGGAAAAGAAATTCAGGTACAGAGTACCGTTCTATTATTTTTTTATCATCGTATTATCATGGATTTTTATTTCGCTGATGCAATTTTTTTTGTTCAAAAATATCAACTATTGCTTTTCATATCGAAGTACAGTACCATCAAGTCCAACAGCAATCCCCAGATCTTTAGTTGGGAAAACAAGATCCATCAACATTGCATCGCTTTCAAGTGTTAGTTTTGTTTCATTATGAATATTATCTATAGTATAAACCATTGAATTATTGCGTTTCGTGTAGAATTCGTTTTCACTTACTGCAACAAAAGGGTGAATAATTATAATTGAATTACTGCTAGTCATACATTTGATAAAATAGCTGATCAATCTAATCCGGCTGGGAGTTGAATAGTGACAAGCTGATATAATGCGGAAAATATAACAAAAAGGGGTTGTCTGATTAGACAACCCCTTTTTTAAATTCAATTTGTTATTGTATTATTTTATTATCAATCGTTTTACTAATTGACTGTTACCATCATTAATAATCACAAAATAAACACCTTTTGACAGGTTGTTGATATCTATTTGATAACCATTATTATCAATTTCAACATTCGCATCTGTGAAAACAACATTAGAAATAGCATCTGTTATAGTAATATTTACTTTGCTATCTAATGCTTTAATAGGTTTGATTTTAAACGAACCATTATTAGGATTTGGATAGATAGTAAACATATTATCGGCGCTAAGCTCAGAGAATCCGGTTGTGTTTTTAACCTGAATATCGAGAGCGGCAGAAGCTTCACCATCGCCACACTCATTTTGTGCCGTAACAGTAATTTGTGCATCACCTGTCCATTCCATATTCCATGCTACAGTAGCGCTTGTATCGGTAACAGTAACTGTTCCCGCTTCTTCAGGGGTTACAAACCATGCGTATTCTGTAGCATTATCAGTGGTAAGAGTAGTGTAAACAGACTCTGTTTCGTAAACAAGGTCAACAGTATCGTTACCAATTGGCGTAGTTGCTATTGCAGGAAGAGGCTTGATGTTTACAGTATAAACTCCTTCGCCGGTATTAGAGCAGCCATTAGCATCAATAACAGTTACTATGGTTACATCTGTATTAACACCAGAAACAAAATTATAGTCCCATTCAGTTTCAGTAGCTTCAAACTCTTCTCCATCAATAGTAATAATCCATGGAGCAGCTCCCGTTAAAGTGGTTGCGATATTTAGTTCTTCGCTTGCGCAGATGCTTGTTTCACCATTCTCTATTACAGCAGTAGGAAGAGCATGAAGGTGTAGTGGTATATCTATTATAGCGTTTTCGCATGTTCCCGGACCGGTAGCCGTAGCGGTAAATTCTATTGCTCCTATAGTAATATCTTCTTGGCTGGGAGTGTAAATAGGATTTACGATAGTAGCATCTTCAAAAACACCACTACCTGTTGTAGTCCAATTTATTGTAGTGTAATTAAGTGCTTCAATACCTTCGATTACAAGGTTGTTGCCGGCACATAAATTAAACTCTTCAACACCGGTTAACTCAACAGGAAGATGGAAATAGATAGTCATATTATCAATTTCCTGACTATCGCCGGGACCTGTTACTGTGAGTGTAAGAGTAGCTTCACCATTATCAAAGTCTTCTTGACTAGGAGTGTATTCTTTGTTGATAGGATCCATACCATTAAAGATACCAGAACCTGAAGTAGTCCATTCTGCTGTTTCGTAATAAGTAGCAGTGGCTTCCGATAAAGCTATAGTACTTATATCACACACATCCATATCGCTACCTGCGTAAGCAGTAGTTGCTAATTCAGGAGGAAGAACAATAAAGTCAATCCATGCACAGTCGTCACCGGTACTCTGTGAACCGTCTTTAGTATAGCTCCATTTAAAAGTATGTTCACCTGCTGAAACCGGATATTCGAATTGTTGCCAGTCTAAATCGCCCGACCATACTTCTTGTTCTATGTTATCGATATAGAAATGTAATTTATCATAATTTCCTTCAGAAGATATTTTGCGATAGAAAGAGATATAGTCATCTGTCATAACATTGTATGTTAATGAAAGATCTGTGTTTTGATTGTCAGAAATAGTTCCACTTTTTAAAGCGTGTTCTCCTTCAAAAGCATTTCCGGTAGTAATTTCCCATGGCTGAGCACTTTCGTTTTCCCATGCAAATCCGGAAAGATCACCTGTCTCCCAGTCTTCAATAACTAAACCTACTTTAAGATTAAAAGTTTCATTGTCGTTATAAGGTTCAGAAACAACATTGTTTATAATAGTAACAACAGAGCCAATCATAGCATTACCTGCAACAGTTATATTAAATTGTACTTCTGTTTCTGTTTCACTCTCTAACGATTCAATAGTAGCTTCTGCACTATTGATGGTTAGTGTAGGCGTTGTAGTAGTTATAGAAGATAAAACATCAGGAGCAGTACTGTGTCCGTTGTTTTGAACTGTGATAAATATATCAGCAGTTTCGCCCGGATCAATACGTCCGTTATTATTACCACCTATTTCTTCGATTCGTAAATCAGTTATCTTTAAAATAGGAGCATAAAGTTTCATACTTATTGAGCTTGTCCAATCTTCTGCACCTGAAGCCAGAACGGTAAAAGTAACAGTGTGCTGATCAGGAATATCATCGGCAACAACAACTTCAAAACCATCAGCTATTGTAATAGTAGATTCGGCAGGAATTGTACCATAATCTTCTGTGCCATCAACGATAGTAACATATGGATCGTCGGTAGATAAGGATACAGTAACATTTTCTGCATCATCGTTACCAACGTTTTCTACTGTTAACGAAAGTTGTAATGTTTCACCAAAATCAGCAAGTTGGTTGTTATTACCTGTAGCGTCGTTAATTTCATATGATTTTTTAATTACATACGGACCATCAGGAGGAATAACAGCTATTGTTTGGTGATAGCGATAGAAATTTTGTTTTGTGATAACAACATCAACTACAGTGCCCGGTAATTGCGATTCTATAACAACATCTACAGGACTTCCGGTTCCTTCGGCAGTACCAATAATTTCACCATCTACCGAAAGGGCTATAAAAGAACCTGCATCAGCAGAAACCTCAAAGAAATCAGGTCCACTTAGTAATACAGAATTATGAACCACATTTAAGTCTTGCGGAACTTCGGAATATACTGTTAAGAAAGCGCCACCATGATGATGGAAAAGGTTGTAGGTAACCTCTTTATTACTTACGTTATAAGGCCAATCAGATTGTTCAAGATAGTATTTACCGGCAGCATTACCAAAAGCAGGTTTTATACCTCTAGGTTCTGGATTTGAACCATAATCAGGTAAAAATTCAGGCCACATATTATCGTAAGCACCCCAAACATAAGTATCATTAACAAAAGAGTAAGAAACCTCAGAAGCGGCAATTAGTCCTAAAGCACCGGCCGGTTGTCCGTTGTAAGTATGTCTGTGAAATTTTTCTGCAAAACATTCGCCGGAGATATTATATTTTCCTGTTAAACAGTTAATAGACATTATAAAAGTAAGGTCGGTATTAGTTAAGTTGTTAATGTCACCATTATCAAATGCCGGTTCTCCCCAACCTGTTTCGCCACCATGATCGCGGTGTTGAAGCATGAAAGATCCTGCATTTATAGCGTCAGTAACACCACCGGCGCTACCATTAAAAGCCGGAAGATAATCCGGTGTAGCCTCTATGTAACCTGTTCCTTCCGGACCAAAATAATCTGTTACTGTAGCGGTGTTAGTTGCACTTGACCATGTGTTTGTGCTACCACTATAGATACAGTTTTCGCGATGAGGTTCTTTTCCAAGGTTGTTTCTCCAGAAACCATTAATACTCTCAGAGCAAATCTGGAACCAACGTTCTGTTTGCCATCCTAAAGCAGTAATAGGAGTGTTGTAAAAGTAATCGCTGGTTGGAGGATTTTTTTCGTAGTTGATAAATTTGCTTACCATTACTTCCAATTGTTCAGCGTTTTGTGCTGTAATACGAGCAAAAACCATATCAGGAAGGTGGTTGCCGCTAACATCGGCATATATATTATCCGATACACAGTAATTGTCGTATATTGGAGAGGTAATTCTATTATTCATCTCACTACCGTAATCTCCTAAAAGAAGAACAGCAGCAGGAACAATATCCCATGATTCATAAATATCATTAAAATAGTTTTCTAATACATTTGGAGTATTACCACCAATTTCTGACAGAGTAACAACTTTTGTTAAGATACCTTGTTGGTTACGGAAAAGTTTTATTGAGTCAGCCCACTGTTGGAATTCTTCACCATCAGGAGAAACAATAAGATATTCGCAACCTGTAGATTTAGCATTATAATCTATTTTTTTTGAGTAGTCGATTTTTGGAAGAACCTCATTGTTAAGAACAGCATCATTTAAAATAGGATCGAACCATTTGCTGCGATATTTATTATCGCCAATAATACCATTTCCGCCTTCGTAATTAATTTTTATCTTAATATCGTGGAAAACAACAAGTGTTTTTGTTACAGGATTATATTGAAATGGTGTTACACCAAGCATTACAACATCAACTCCTCTGATATTTTGTACTTCCGAAATTTTAATATTTTCAACAGGATAGAAAGCATCTTTAGCATAAAGTACTTCATCTTTGTTGTATTCTAAAACTCCCTGTTCGTTATCTTTTGGGATTCGTGGAGAGGGAGCAATATTTACATTTTTAATAATTTGTTTTGTAACGTTTACTATTTCATAGCTCACATTAGCGCCTTGTGGAACAGCAATATATCTTCCGTTTCCGGGAAGGTTTGGAGCTCCCTCGTTATTAGGGAGGAAATGCCCTTTTAAAGAGATGTTTTTCATCTCTTCACCTTTTATTAAAATGTCTGTTAGCTCAAAACCGTCAACAGAGTAGTTAACTGTTACGTTATCAGTTTTTTGAGTCCTGATACTAAACCCAGTTTTCTCTATGCTGTTGTCGAAATGATACGACTGAGCCATAGAAGAAAAACCAAATAGCAGCATCATTAAAATAGCTGCGTACGAAGTAAATCTACGTTTCATAATTATACATTTAGTAAGTTATTTTTTTTTTTTTTGAAAGCGATAAATTTAATGAAATTATACTGATTAACAATTTATGGTACCTTTTTATGACAAAATAAATAGAAAAAACGTTGCAAAAATTTCGGATAGAT
>JAYEOD010000457.1:0-9087 GCA_034722575.1 Bacteroidota bacterium
AAGTCGTTTTGTAATGCCTGTAAAGCAACACCCCATTGCGTTCTCAACCGAGTCATAATATATTCATCATAGCGTTGTTTTTCATCAAGAACCTCTTCATCGAAAGGTATATCACCCTTTTCAATACTACTTAAATAGGAAATTATATTAGCAATATTCCACCTTCGCGATATAGTGTTATAAGAATGAGCTGAAGGCCCCACTCCTAAATAAGGTTCGCCAAACCAATATCCGGTATTATGCTTAGCATATTGTTTATCTCTACAAAAATTTGATATTTCATACTGTTGATAACCCTGTTTTTTAATTGCTGCAGTAAGAATATTAAACTGATTTATAATTTTTTCATCAGATACAGGTTTCATTTTCTTATTTCTTATAAAAACATCTAAAGCAGTATTAGGCTCAACAGTTAGTGCATAACAAGAGATATGAGGAATTTTCATATCAAAACACATCTGCAAATTACTCCTCCACGATTCATCGGTAGAGACAGGAATACCATATATTAAATCGATAGTAAGATTTTCAATTCCTGCATCACGCACTCTATGAATTACATTTTGAGCTGTTTTTGAACTATGACTTCTATTAAGATATTTCAACTCCTCATCATAAAATGATTGCACTCCAATACTCAACCTATTAATCGGTGTTTTTAACAACCCCTTTATTTTTTCTTTATTAAGATCATCGGGATTAGCCTCCAGAGTAATTTCCGCATCAGCATCAACAATATAATTCTTTTCTATTACACCAAAAATATATTCCAAATGTTTTAGCGACAACAGAGAGGGAGTTCCTCCTCCAAAATAAATAGTGCTTACACTTTTTGTTTGCAGATAATTTTTAGCCAAAACCAGCTCTTTTCCAATAGCCTTTACAACATCATCAATATATTTAATAGATGCTAAAGAATAAAAATTGCAATAATGACATTTTTGCTTACAAAAGGGTATATGTATATAAATTCCAGCCATATAATATATTTTTTCTCAAAAAAACAAGATCCAACTCTATGCTACCAATTTAGTAACTTTGTTTATACTTCCGAGCAACTATTATCAAATCATTTTGTCTATAGTATGAAAACAATATAATAGCGTTTGTTATTTATTGTTTTCTCATTAACTAAAAATATTAAAAAGTATTGGGCAAAAAAAGGACGATTCAAAATCGTCCTTTTTTATTTTCCTCACAATCCATTTAACAAAAGAGATGTCTCAAAAAAAATACCGTCTCTTAATCGTTAAACTATGCTATTTCATTTCAGTCTCAGCCTCTATTTGTTGTGCAGTATTCTTTTGTTTTTCGGCAGGTTGAACTCTTGTTTTTACAATATCCATTTCCTCTATTAAACGGTGTGCTCCTGCATATTTATCGATAACAAACAAAACATATCTAATATCGGCACAAATAGTACGTTGTAATTCAGGCTCAAAAGCAATATCGCCACTCATTGCCTCCCAGTTGCCATCGAAAGCGAGTCCAATAAGCTCACCTTTTGCATTAATAACCGGACTACCGGAATTACCACCGGTAATATCGTGATTTGTAAGAAAACAGGTATGTAAAATACCGTCTTTACCATACTGACCATAATCTTTATCAAGATATAATTGTTTCAACTTAGCAGGAACAGCAAACTCTTCGCTAGTTTGGTCTTCTTTTTCCATCACACCTTTTAAGGTAGTGAAATATGAATACTTAACAGCGTCAGCAGCTTGGTAACCACCTACTTTTCCGTATGTTAAACGCATTGTAAAATTAGCATCAGGATAGTATTTTTTATCAGGATTCATCTCGCGAAGAGCAGCCACAAAATTACGATATCCTTTTTGCATAAGATCATCTCCCTTAGCAGACTCTTTTGCAAAACTCATATAATGAGAATAAAATGCTGTTGCTAATTCAAACGCTTTATCCTTTCTAATTTTTCTCTCTTTAGGATTATCTAACAACTCCAAAACATCTTCTTTTGAAGATAAATTTGATTTTTTGAAAACATACTCTGCCGCAGCATTAAAATCACCTTTAAACTTTTTGTGATAATCTGTCAATATTTCAGGGTGTTGATTTTGTGGAACATTATCATAATATAATCCCATCATTGCCCCAAGCATTTCAACATCCAAAGCGCGGTGATAATCTTTAAAGTAAGCATCTAGTTTAGCCTTTATTCTCTCTACTCTAGCATCAATTTTTTCCTGATCAACCTCCTCTTCCAACATATCGTGTAAACGATAAAAATTCATTGAGAAACCTAATATTTCACTACCGCGATAAATAGCTTCTCTGAAATAAACATTAGAAAGAATTGTATTTTCTTGAATACTATAAGCCGCTGCAATATTTTCAACTGCACTACCATATTTCTCTTTACGAGATGCGTCTTTAGCAACCCATGCCTCAACATCATCTTCTATTTTTTTCTTTTTGTCGGCTACCTTTAGTCTTTTTAAACCTTTAGTTTGACCTTGAAAATATTTCCAATAATTAGCAGTTTGGGCGTACTTACTAGCATATTTAATTCGTACCTCATCAGAAGCATCCATATACTTTTTCATTGTTTTCAACTTCAGATCGCGAATATGAACAATGCTAGGATTCTTCTTTTCAACAGCAATATTAATACCATCAGAAGTTAAATATCTCTCAGTTCCACCGGGGTATCCCATAATCATAGAAAAATCACCCTCTTCAACACCTGCAATAGAAACAGGAAGATGATGTTTTGGTTTTAAAGGAACATTCTTTTCAGAATATTCAGCCGGTCTTCCATCTGCATCGGCATATACACGGAACATAGAAAAATCGTCGGTATGACGTGGCCACATCCAGTTATCGGTATCACCACCAAAATTACCTATAGATGAAGGAGGAGCACCAACCATTCTAACGTCGGTATAAGTTTCGTAAACAAAAAGATAAAACTCATTTCCTTTAAAAAAAGAACGCACAGAAGCGTTATATCCGTTATCTTTTTCCGCCTCTTCTTCTATTACTTTACTCAACTCATCAATTTTAGCATCACGATCTTCCTCGCCCATGCTATCATTAAGTTCGCTATTAATTTTTTCTGAAACATCTTCGATACGAACAAGAAACTTTGCTGTCAATCCCGGATTAGGAAGCTCTTCTTCGTACGATTGAGCCCAAAAACCATCAGTCAAATAATCGTGTTCCACAGAAGAGTGGCTTTGGATATGAGGATATCCACAATGATGATTTGTTAAAATCAAACCTTTATCACTAATCATTTCTCCTGTACAACCTCTACCAAAAATTATTATGGCATCTTTTAAACTGGAATGATTTACAGAATAAATCTCTTCGGCAGTAAGCTGAAGTCCCTCTTTCTGCATATCAACATAATTCAATCGCTTCACTAAAAACGGAAGCCACATCCCTTCATCAGCCTTTACTACCGGCTGAAAAGCGAACATAAAAATCACTACTGCAATTATTAACTTTCTCATAATTTATTATTTATTTATCTCTTCTACGATTAACACTTTTTAATTTTTAGCCTCTATATATATTTATCTCCTTTTTCTAGAGTAATATCATTTACTATCTGCCGTATTTTTTGCTCTTCTTGTTTACGTATTACCAATAAAGCATTTTCATTTTCTACAACTATATAATCGTCTAGCCCCTCCAAAACAACAAGTTTATTGTTTGGAACATTAACAATACAATTTTTAGTGTCGTATATCATTACATTTTTACCCACGGTTGTATTTCCTTCAGCATCTTTATTTCGGATACCGTAAAGCGAACCCCAAGTACCTAAATCCGACCATCCAAAATCCGACTCTATAACATAAACATTCTCAGCTTTCTCCATAACGCCATAGTCGATAGAAATGCTTTTACACTTTGTAAAAGTATCATTAATAAACTCTTTTTCTTGTGGAGTATTAAAATTATGAATTCCATTCATAAAAATAGAATGAATATCAGACAGATGCGTTTCAAAAGCTTTAAGGATACTATCTAAAGACCAAACAAAGATTCCGGAATTCCATAAAAAATCACCACTAGAGATAAAACTTTTCGCCATGTCCAGCTCAGGTTTTTCAGTAAAAGTTTTTACTTTATGAATTCTCTTCTCTTCCTGATAAGGGCTCTCTTTAGTAAATTGAATATAACCATATCCTGTATCCGGTCGGCTAGGCTTTATCCCAAGAGTCATCAACCAATTATTTTCAGAAACTGCTTTTAAAGCAGTCAAAATATCTGTTGTAAACTCTTCTTCTTTAAGGATAATATGATCGGAAGGAGCTACAACAAGATTAGCATTTTTATTTTCGGAAGCAATTTTATAAGCGGCGAAAGCAATTGCAGGAGCTGTATTTCTTCTTGCCGGCTCACACAGTATCTGACTGTCAGAAAGAGCAGGGATTTGCTCTTTAATCAAATCGCGATACATCTCATTGGTAACAATGTAAACATTCTCAATCGGGCATACATTTCTAAAACGTCTAACCGTTTGCTGTATTAATGTTTCGCCGGTTCCAAGGATATCGATAAACTGTTTAGGACGAGAGGTTCTGCTCATTGGCCAAAAGCGAGATCCAATTCCACCAGCCATAATTATGCAATAATTATTTTTATTCATAGTTATAAATTTTCTAGGACTTTTAAAGGTAAACAAATTTAGATAATTTCTTTATCATTTGGTAATGATATTACAGATGCCATTGGGCTAATAGAATAAATACGTTTACTATTAACACATAAGCAACTAAATCTTTTTTTAATTCTTTTTTGTTTTATAAATTCTCTACCGTCAGGCACTCTAAAACGTGCATTATCAGGTAAACTTTCCAACACTATTTTTGGATTTTTATCGTATTTATTTAAAATACGTAATAAAGAGAGATCGGAATGGCTTGAAGCAAAACCTTTTTGCAGATGTATCTCTAAATGTTTCTGAATATCTTTGGGAAAAACACCTTGTTTTAGCAGAGGAGTCATTAATAACAGAAACTCTTTTTGCCACTCTTCACCATGTGGTTTAACCCTATTCTGATACTTTTCCCATATAAACAAATGCGCCAACTCATGAACAAAAGTAATAAGAAAAGCATATTTATTAAGGTTATAATTAACTGAAATTTTATGATTAGCATTTCGAGTCGGCGGACAATAATCTCCTAATTTTGTTTTTCTCTCTTTAGAGATTTTCAAAAAAATCTTATTTTCTATCACCCACTTCAAAACAATATCTACAGTTGTTTCCGGCACATACCGCGATATTATTTCTTTATACCTTTGATTTATCTGCATCAATACTAATTTCTTTATTATGCGACCAACATCCACAATCATACTTTTTATGCTTTAGCGATGAAGTTGATCCGCAAGAACTCATTACTATCATTACTAAAAACACTAAAAAGACTAATAAAATTTTATTCTTTTTCATTATAAAATTATTAATTATTTACTATTATCGACCCTCATATTATAGCCATTCTATTAAATAATCGTTATTTTAGCAAAAATATTATTTTAATGGACATAATTATTTATTTCTTACAAACTAATTAAATTTTATGTTTAAAAAACAAACGGATAATGAAAATTATTAGTAATATTGGTAGTTATACTATATTGATGGCTAGAGTTTTAAAAAAGCCCGACAAAGGGAATATCTTCCGTAAGAAAATTCTTATTGAGATGGATTCTTTAGGACTTAACTCTTTAGGTATTATAGCATACATCTCTATTTTTATGGGTGCTATTTTAGCAATACAAACAGCATCACAAACCGACAACCCTTTATATCCGGGATATTTAATTGGTTTTGCTGTTCGCGAATCTATTCTATTAGAATTTTCTCCTACAATTATTAGTTTAATACTTGCCGGAAAGATAGGCTCCAGTGTTGCCTCAGAAATTGGCACAATGAAAGTAACAGAACAGATTGACGCCTTAGAGATAATGGGTATTAATTCGGCTAATTTTCTTATTGCTCCAAAACTTATTGCAGCAATTATTATAAATCCATTATTAATAATAATAAGTATTTTTTTGGGTATTATTGGTGGATGGCTGGCAGCAGTATTTGCCGGAGTAGTAAATCCGCAAGAGTATCTTCAAGGAATCCAAATGTGGTTTGTTCCTTTCGAGGTTTTTTATGCTCTGTTAAAAACTGTTGTTTTTGCAATAATAATTATAACCGTTTCGGCATATCATGCATATTACATAAAAGGTGGTGCCATTGACGTGGGTAAAGCAAGTACAAAAGCGGTTGTTTACAGCAGTATATTAATCATTCTCTTTAATCTGATATTGACACAACTACTACTGGTATGATAAGAACAGAAAATATAGAAAAGAGTTTTGGAGAAAAAAAGATCCTTAACAGTATCAGTATTAAATTCGAACCCGGAAAAACCAATTTAATAATCGGGCAAAGCGGTTCAGGCAAAACTGTTTTAATGAAAAGCTTGGTGGGCTTACATGAGATTGATAGCGGACACATCTATTTTGACGATCGGAACTTTACCTTATTAAAAGAGAAAGATAGAAAAAGTATCCGTAAAGAAATTGGAATCCTTTTTCAAGGAGGAGCGCTGTTCGACTCTTTATCTGTTGAAGGGAATATTATGTTTCCTTTAAACATGCATACAAACTACAACTACAAGAAGAAACTTGAAAGAGTAAATTTTTGTCTAAAAAAAGTTGACTTACCAAACTCAAACAATCTTATGCCGGGAGAATTAAGTGGCGGTATGGTAAAACGTGTAGCCATTGCACGCGCCATTGCTCTTAATCCAAAATATCTATTTTGCGACGAGCCTAATTCAGGTCTGGATCCTCGCACAGCTAGCATAATAGACAATTTAATTTTCGACTTAACAAAAGAATTTAACATGACTACAGTTATTAATACTCACGACTTAAATTCTGTGTTAGAAATCGGCGATAAGATATCATACATCCACCAAGGAAACTTATGGTGGGAAGGCAATAACAAAGAGATATTAAAATCGGACAACGAAGAGTTAAACGATTTTATTTATACCAACGAATTAACCAGACGGTTACGTAAATAGTGTTTGTCCATAATGTCCGCTCTCTTCGTTATTCTCGTCTTAAAAAACAGTTATTTACTACAGTAAACCCCCTGATTTTCAAGACCACGAAAGCCTCGACAGCGAACATTCTAAACCAAACACTCAACTTTATAGACAGACTCTAAATTAAATATTATCTGTAATAAACACGTTACCTTTAAAAGATAAAAAATGAACATACTTGATATTTTTATTGGCGTACCAATTATCTGGATGGCATATCGCGGTTTTAGCAAAGGATTTATTATTGAAATAACAACACTTATTGGCTTAGTGGTTGGCATTTATGCTGCAATACATTTTTCGTATTTCACTACAGATATTTTAAAAGATTTTTTTACTCTGGAAAAAAAATACATGTCTATTTTATCATTTGCAGTTACATTTATTGCTGTAGTGATATTAATAGTTTTTACCGGACGTATTCTGGAAAAATTTGTCAGTATTATTGCTCTCGGACTAATAGACAAGATTATTGGTGGGCTATTTGGAATAATAAAAGCGGCTCTAATAGTAAGTGTTTTGCTATTTATTATTACAAGTTTCGATACTAAGCATAAAATCATTTCTGAAAAGACAAAGGCTAACTCTGTTTTTTTCGAACCGGTTGCGTCAATTATACCCACCATTCTACCAATGATAGAATTCGACAAAATAAATATTCCGTTACCGGATGACAGCACTATTTTTTAAAAAAAGTCCTTTGGAAAAAACACCAAAGGACTTTTTTATATCAAACAAAAAATCGATATCAATTACTTTTCAATTGCTTCTACTCCAGGGAGCACTTTTCCTTCAACATATTCGAGCATTGCGCCACCACCGGTAGAAACGTAACTCACCTTATCGGCATAATTATATTTATTTACAGCAGCAACCGAATCGCCACCACCAACTAAAGAGTAAGCCCCCAATGCAGTTGCTTTAGCAATAGATTCTGCCATTGCAACAGTGCCCTGTTCAAAGTTAGTCATCTCAAATACTCCCATCGGACCATTCCAAAGAATAGTTTTTGATTCCAACAAAATATTTTCAAATCTCTTCATGCTATCAGGACCAATATCTAACCCCATCCATCCGTCAGGAATCATATCAACAGGTGTAATTTTTGTCTCTGCATCATTATCAAATTTATCAGCAATTTTTGCATCAACAGGCAATAACAACCTAACACCTTTTTCTTTTGCTTTGTTAATAGCCGCTTTTGCTGTCTCCATCAAATCGTCTTCCACTAATGAGCCGCCAATATTTCCACCAAGGGCTTTAATAAAGGTAAACATCATACCACCACCAATAATAATATTGTCAGCTTTATCAAGCATATTATCAATTACTTGCATTTTTCCAGAAACTTTTGCACCACCTAAAACAGCTGTTAAAGGGCGTTTAGGATTCTCCACAACCTTTTTAAGATTCTCCAGTTCGCCTTTCATCAGATAACCGAACATTTTTTCTTCAACAAAATCAGCTATTACTGCAGTAGATGCATGAGCACGATGAGCAGTACCAAAAGCATCATTCACATAAAGATCTCCATGGCGAGCTAATTTTTTAGCAAACTCTATATCACCTTTTTTCTCTTCGTTATAAAAACGTAGATTCTCTAGAAGAAGAACCTCTCCGGCTTGTAATTTCTCCGACTGAGCAAAAGCCTCTTCACCAATGCAATCATCAGCAAATTTTATCTCCGTTCCCAGTTTTTGCGATAGAGTTGGTATAATATGTTTTAACGAAAATTTATCTTCTACACCTTTTGGTCTTCCTAAATGCGACATTAAAACAACCGCACCTCCTTTTGATAAAATTTCTTTAATAGTTGGAACAGCAGCACTAATACGTGTATCGTCAGTTACTTCAAATTTATTGCTTAAAGGAACATTAAAATCAACTCTAATAAGAGCTCTTTTATTATCTAAATTAAAATCATCTATTGTTCTCATAACTATACATTTAATATATTTAAAACTCTATTTTATAATAATTATCTTTTATGATT
>JAYEOD010000458.1:0-1774 GCA_034722575.1 Bacteroidota bacterium
CGCCAAGCTATTTTAATGTTGTATAGGCTTTTGTTCTTACTAAAATTTTAATAATAATGTTTTTTTAGAAAAAAAGTCTTTTTTCTTTATTTAACAATATTTATTATGTAATTTTAACACGTATTTAATTTTAATATCCCATGGGACAAGAAGAAGTTAGGTTTTTTGATAAAACTAAAGAGTTAAAGATAGATAATAAAGAGTTGATTTTACATAATGATGATGTAAATAACTTTGATTATGTCATAGAAGTTTTAGTGGATATTTGTAACCACACTCAGGAACAGGCTGAGCAATGTGCCTTTATTGCTCATTTTAAAGGGAAGTGTGATGTGAAAAAAGGTACTTATACAAATTTAAAACCTATCTGGGAAGAGATGATTCACAGAAAATTAAGCGTTACAATAGAATAATGGGATTAATCATAACTTTAATAGTAGTAGGGTTGATTTTCCTGCTATTGGAGGTTCTTGTAATTCCCGGTATTACAATAGCCGGTATTATAGGCTCTGTTCTTATTGTTGTAGGAATATGGTATAGCTACACTGAATTTGGTAATAAAATAGGAATTATTGTTCTCGGTTCTACGGTATTTATTACTATTATTTCTCTCTATTTTGCTCTAAAAGGAAATACATGGAAAAAAATGATGCTCACATCATCAATTGTTAGTAAAGTAGAGCATTTCGACGATTATAAACCTTTAGTTGGTGATGAAGGAATTACAATATCGCGATTAAATCCGATAGGAAAAGTCAGGTTTAAAGACGATTATTTCGAAGCGAAATCAACTGTTGGTTATATAAATCCATCTACGAAAGTGATTATTACAAAAATTGAACATAACGAAATTATTGTTAAACCAAAAGAAATATAGAATATGGAAGGATCTGCTGCTATTTATCTTGTGATTGGAGTCGCCTCGCTTTTAGTATTATGGGTGATTTTTTATTTTATTCCCGTGGGATTGTGGTTTACCGCTCTTCTGTCCGGTGTGAGAATTTCACTTCTTCAATTAGTGTTTATGCGTTGGAGAAAAGTGCCACCACAAATAATTGTTAAAAATCTTATCGCTTCTACAAAAGCAGGTATTCATCTTAAAAGAGATGAGTTGGAGGCTCATTTACTTGCCGGTGGTGATGTACAAAATGTTGTAAATGCTCTTATATCTGCTGATAAAGCTAATATGGATATCGATTTTAAAACAGCTACTGCTATCGATTTGGCAGGACGTGATGTTTTGGAGGCTGTTCAAATGTCAGTTAATCCAAAAGTAATTGATACTCCTCCTGTTACAGCTGTTGCTAAAGATGGTATCCAGTTGATCTGTAAAGCAAGAGTTACTGTTCGTGCTAATATTCGCCAGCTTGTTGGTGGTGCCGGCGAAGATACTATTTTAGCTCGTGTTGGCGAAGGTGTTGTATCTTCAATTGGTTCTGCCACATCACATAAAAGTGTACTCGAAAATCCTGATTCTATCTCTAGAGTTGTTCTTGAAAAAGGACTTGATGCAGGTACTGCCTATGAAATTCTTTCTATTGATATTGCAGATATCGATATAGGAAAAAATATCGGTGCCGTATTACAAATGGATCAAGCTGATGCTGATAAAAATATTGCACAAGCAAAAGCCGAAGAGCGCAGAGCAATGGCTATTGCATTGGAACAAGAGATGAAAGCAAAAGCACAGGAAGCACGTGCCGCAGTTATTATGGCTGAAAAGCAAATTCCTAAAGCTCTTTCCGAAGCTCTTGTTAATGGTAAACTTGGCGTG
>JAYEOD010000459.1:0-1773 GCA_034722575.1 Bacteroidota bacterium
TAAAACAGCCACAGTAAAACATGGTGATAATGTGGCTGTTATTCATATGATTAGTGGAGGTTGATAATACGTATTTTATAATTACAATACCTCAGCAACAGTAAAAGTACTACCTCCTACAAATACTAAATCTTTATTATCGGCATTTTGTTTTGCGGTTTCAAACGCCTCTTTTATTGATGGATATGCCGAACCTTTTAGTCCGAACTGTTGCGCCTGCTCAATAAGTTTTTTTACCTCTAAACCTCTTGGTATATCTGCTTTACAGAAATAATAAGTAGCATCCTTTGGCAGAAGATTGAGTATTGTATCAATGTTTTTATCATTTACCATTCCTAAAACAAAATGAAGAGTTTTATATTCGATTTCGTCGATTTGGTTTATGATATATTGTATGCCGTCAAGGTTATGTCCTGTGTCGCAAATAGTAAGAGGAATTTCGTTTAATACCTGCCACCGTCCGGTGATTTGTGTGTTTTTAATAATATTTTTAAAGCCGGACTCTATCTTTTCTTTTTTAAGAGAGAGAATCTCTTTCAGCTCTTCGAGAGAGGCTAATGCCGTAACAATATTTTTTTTCTGATAATTTCCTGTTAAGGGCGATGATATTTTATCAAAACTTTTTTTGTTGTTGATAGAAATATCCTCAATACAGAGAAAGTGTTTGTCTTTACTCGATTTGGAATAGCTAATGCTATCTGTTGCATAAATTAATTTACTATTTTCTTTGGCGCATTGTTTTTCAAAAACAGAATTTGTGTCAGGATGTTTTTCGCCGACAATAACAGGTATGTCGGTTTTAATGATTCCTGCCTTTTCAAAGGCGATTTTTGATAGTGTTTCGCCAAGAAATTGCGTGTGGTCGAAGCTAATATTTGTAATAACAGAGAGTAGGGGAGTTATCACGTTAGTGGAATCTAATCTTCCTCCCATTCCCGTCTCTATAACAGCGATATCTACTTTTTCATCAGCAAAATATTTAAAAGCCATTCCCACAGTCATCTCAAAAAATGATAATCCAATATCAGAAAAGCGTTGTTTATAGTTTTCCATAAACCGGATTACGTACTCTTTAGATACCATTTCTCCGTTAATGCGTATTCTTTCGCGAAAATCTTTTAGGTGCGGACTGGTGTATAATCCTACTTTGTAGCCGTGTTCTTGTAATACCGAAGTAATAAAATGTGCTGTAGAGCCTTTGCCGTTAGTGCCTGCAATATGAATTGTTTTGAATCTGTTTTGAGGCTTATCTAGCAAGTCCATTAATTTCCACGAATTGCCCAAGTCGGGCTTAAATGCCGGTCTGCCAATCCTTTGAAACATTGGTAGTTGGCTGAACATATATTTTAGAGTCTCTTCGTAATTCATCCGTTTATAATTTTATTTTTTATTGGTCGGATGGAAGTCGCCATTATAACCATTGTCGTGTGTATTAAAGGTTTTAGTATGGCTCGTTTCATCCGTTTATTTTTAGACATGATTTACATGATTTACATGATTTTTCTCATCCGTTTATAGTTTATTTTTCATCGAATTAATCTAATTAAACTAATTTTTTTGATCCAAAAAAAATGGAATCATGTTATATCTTACCCATTCAATCAATCTCAACCTCAATCTTAACCTCAGTCTCAGATATCATTATTCTTTGTCCTTTTGCCTTGACGCAAAAGAACGAAAAAGTCAAGGCTTACATAAAAATATTATCCATCTCTTTGCAATGCCTAAGTTCGGCCGGGTGATCTTCGAACAAGTTCTCAGCTTCCCGGTCTC
>JAYEOD010000460.1:0-1771 GCA_034722575.1 Bacteroidota bacterium
CGCCATTACGAGCATCTACAATATCTTTTCCTTGCAATAGCAACTGCTGCACAATAGCATCAGTATTAAAAACAGAGGGTTGTCCGAAAGCTGTTTTCACAACTTTTACAGCACGCCGCACAAAATTCTCCGGATTTTTTTTACTGATTTGCACCATTGAGCTGGGCTGCACCATGTGCATATCCTCAACAACGTCGAGGATAATATAACTCATTTCGTTAACCGCATTGCTACCATCAGGTTTTAAGCCGCCAATATTTATCAGCGAAAAATCGGTAAAAGTATTACTCTCGAGCGCTGTAACACCTATTTTTGGAGGAGCGGGATGATTATTAAATTTCACCCAGAAACTACCAAGCAACTCCTTTGCCTTTTCGGGATTCATAGAGCCATTTTCGACCTCTTTTTTATAAAAAGGATAGAGATGCTGATCTAATCGTCCGGGATTAAACGAATCCCACGGATTTAATTCAGTTATCACGCCAAGGTGTACAAACCAATAATATTGCAAAGCTTGGTGAAAAGTTTGAGGTTTATTAGCAGGCACTCTATTACAAATCTGTGACATTTCTTCGAGTTCTGCTTTACGGACTGTATCGGTCTCTTTTTCAGCTAATAGCTGCAATTTTTCGGCATGACGATTAGCATACATAATAATAGCCTGAGCAGAAATTTTCATTGCTTTCAGCTCCTCGTGCTTTTCATAGGCATTAGCGTCAGAAAAATAATCGAGAGCATGGATACTATTTTCAATATCGAGGATAATATCGAGCATACCTTTTTTATAAATCTTATCCCCGGCAACAGTATGTCCGGGAGCGCGTTGCTCTTGAAACTCTGTAAAAACTCCGGCGCTGTATGCCTCCAGCCATTCGGGTGTCATGGCTTCAAATATTTTATCACGATTTGTGTTTCCTTGCCAGAAAGGAATAATAGTATCGCGATAAGCGCTGATAGTTTTTTTATCAGACTTAAAAGAGACTTTTGTGCGGGAATTTAAAATATCTAAATCGGTAACAGAATGAAGAGTTATTTCGGGATAAGTAGGAGTTGCTTTTGGCGCCGAGCCACGTTCTCCGACGATTAATTCTAATTCGTTAATACAGATTTTTTTATTTGTAAGTATATATTCAAACGCTTTTGCACGTTGCACAGGAACAGAAAATCCGCGTGAAACATTGCTTTTATAAAACTCAGTCACAAGCAAAGCTCTCTCAGCAGAGATTCTTTCTGTTGCATTAAGACTATTTTTGCGTAATTGTTTTATTCTATTATTCATTGTTATTTGTTTGTTGTTTGTTGTTTGTTGTTTGTTGTTTGTTGTTGCGACGCTGTCAGGTCTTTCAACGCTATCAGTTCGTAATCTTTATCTAATACCAATTGAACATCGAAATGGCCGATAAATTCTTCATCTTTTCCAGTTTTACCGCACTTAAAATTTGAACCGTAGCTACTGCTATGCTTAAAATTTGAAGATTGTAAAACAGAAAAATATTTTGAATTTATGTCTGCCATTTCGAAATTCAATTGGTATAACCTCAATCTATGTCAATATCACAAATATTTTTTTTGTTTTTCTTTGTCCTGTTTCCATGACAAAAAAGAACGAAAAAGTCAAGGCTTACATAAAAATATCATTCAATCGCACCGAAGGTGCCACAATCATTCAATCAATCAATCAATCAATCACACCGAAGGTGCCACAATCATTCAATCATTCAATCAATCACACCGAAGGTGCCACAATCATTCAATCAATCAATCAATCGCA
>JAYEOD010000461.1:0-1770 GCA_034722575.1 Bacteroidota bacterium
CTCCATCCGACCGAAATATGAAATTATAAACGGATGAACCGAGCCATGCTAAAACTTTTAATACACACTACAATAATAATAAAGGCGAGCTCCATCCGACCGAAATATGAAATTATAAACGGATGAAACCGTTTACTAACCACCGAAACCCTTATAGGCTATACCTACCTGTTAATTATTATTACTATTTATTATTATGTAGATGCACATCCATTTGAGGATAAGGGATATTTAGCCCTTCTTTACCAAAAGTTTTATATACTTTTTCGTTAACCTCGAAGAAAACTCCCCAATAATCTTCAGCATTCACCCAAGCCTTCACTGTAATATTAACTGAACTATCTGCCAACTCAGACACGGCAATAAACAGTTCCGGATCTTTTAATATTCTCGAATCCTCATCGCATAATTTTCTGATTACCGATTTTGCTTTATCAATATCATCTCCATATGCAATTCCTATAGTCCAGTCCACCCGTCTCTGTCGCTCAGTTGAATAATTCACCATAGAAGAAGTTGATAAGCCTCCATTAGGAATTATAATGGTTTTATTGTCGGGTGTTTTTAAGATTGTATTAAAAATTTGTATCTCATTCACGGTTCCAAAATATTCTTGTGCCTCTATCATATCACCAACTTTAAAAGGCTTAAAAACCATAAGAATTACTCCCCCGGCAAAATTTTGCAAGGTGCCGGAAAGCGCCAAACCTACTGCTAAACCTGCGGCACCAATTATAGCAATAAACGAAGTGTTTTCAACCCCAAGCATACCCAAAGTAGTAACCACAAGCACAACTTTTAAAATAATTCCCACAAGTCCTTGAAGAAAAGGCTGTAAAGAGGCATCTGTTTTTCGTTTACTTAATAATTTACTAAAAGCTTTTTTTATGGCTTTAATAATCCATATTCCGACTATAAATACCAGAATAGCACCAATTAATCTTGGACCATACTCTACTGCAATTTCAGTTAATTGAGTTATAATCTTTTCCCAGTTCATAATTTGATTTTTATTAAAATTAGTTGATAGTCATAGTTTCCACGTTATTTCAATCATTTGTAAATTTAATATTGAAGTTATAAATGTACTATTTTATTAATGAAACACCAAAATAACTCATTTAACGTATGATACCAAAAACATATCAAAATGAGCGATAAAAATCGTTTCTTTTTCTCCTCTTCTTTATTTTAAAATAATTGCGTAACTTAGGCTATGAACCGAGCCATGCTAAAACTTTTAATACACACGAAAATGATTATATGAGTTAACAGCCGGCAGGATTTCGATAAACCTTCAAGGTTTGCAGCTGTATTTGTAAAGGTAAGTAATGAGTTGGATCGGCATTCAGAAAAATGTTATTCAGCTCGCAGCGAAGCATTAGAGAGACCGGGAAGCTGAGAACTTGTTCGAAGATCACCCGGTCGAACTTATGCTTTGCAAAGAGATGGATAATATTTTTCTGAATGCCTTGACTTTTTGGTTCTTTTGCGTCAAGGCAAAAGAACAACAAAGAAAAATATTATGTTAAATAGAAATCTTAATGCACTGGTATCAGGGCAAACAAATTATAAACGGATGAACCGAGCCATGCTAAAACTTTTAATACACACAACAGGGTTATTAATGGCGAGTTCTGTCCGACCAATAAAAATCAAATTATAAACAGATAAAATGATTTTTAATCGCGAATAAGAAAAAACAATTCAATTTTTTTATCGATCATTTTAACACGTATTTTGTATTAATCATCATTATTTTAAGTCATA
>JAYEOD010000462.1:0-1769 GCA_034722575.1 Bacteroidota bacterium
TGTTTTTTTTATAGGGGTATTTTTAATTTTTTATAAAAATAAATAATATTTTTAGACTTTCCTATTAATCAGTATTATTTTTTAAAATATTTTTCTTTTGTAAATCCTGTCAAAAAAATATTTGCGGACAATAATAATCTTTTAATTCGATAAATTCTATGATCAAAACTCCTACCTTTGAAACAACAAAAATAAAACATAAACGGATGAACTAAATTCAACATAATAATTATAATGTGTGAGCTTCATCTGACCAATTAAAATAAAATTATAACGGATGAACCGACTCTACACCATATTTTTATTGCTATTTATATCAATGTTGTTAACCATAACAGCTAATTCGCAAAACACAGTTTATAACAACACCGAATATAATAATTTTGTAACTCCTTCTTTACGCAATTTTTTTGATATATATGATACTACTCAGCATCAGGGTAACTATATTAATAGAAAACTTTTTAACGAGCATTTTATTACAGTAAATGAAAAAGATTTTACACTTATAGTAGATCCTTTAATGAATTTCACCCTTGCGAAAAGTAATAAAAAAGATGACTTGTTATATCGTAATACCCGCGCTGCAATTGTTGCTGGACGTATTGGAAAAACCGTATCATTTTACTCTGCTTTTTATGAAACGCAACTTACAGCACCACAATATATCGATGATTATGTTAAAAGTTATGGAGTACTGCCCGGACATACAAATCCAAAAAAATTTGGTGATGGAGGATATGATTTTGGAGCTGTTTATGGTGGCGTAGCGTGGCAAATAAAAAAGGGGAGTCCGATTACATTCCGCCTTGCATTTGACGAAATGTTTATTGGCAAGGGATATCGCTCTTTGTTCTTGTCGAACAACGGATTTCCATATTATTTTGTATCTACTCAGTACGACAAAAAAAAATTTTTCTATCTTTTTTCACTCGCCAGTATGCAAAATCCTAATTTCCGTAATGTGATGGAACTGCAAAGTTCTAGTATTAATACCTCTGCCTTTCATAAAAAGACAGTTGCTTTCCATTATCTCGGATATCGCCCTAATAAAAATATCTCGGTTGGACTGTTTCAAGCAACCTTGTTTCAAGTAGCCGATTCTTCAAGTGCGACATTTCGCGCCGAATGGCTGAATCCTATAATTCTTGCTGCTCCTGTATGTTATGGCATGGAGGGCAGTAACAACGTACTACTTGGTGCAGAGTTTTCATTAGCTTATCACTATGTGCAATTCTACTCCCAACTGGTAATCGATGACTTTGGTATAAATAACTCTTTAGCCGAACAGGAAATTGGTTGTCAAATAGGAGCGCATTACTCATCCAATCTATTGCACCTTAATATTGAGTATAACAGGGTAAACAAAGGCGTTTACAGCCATACAAATCCCCTACAGAGCTATACAAATTTTAATCAGCCATTAGCATTTCAGTCGGGACAAAATATAAAAGAATTAATTTTTCAAATAGAATATCAGTACAAGAAATTTTATACCGAAATAGTAATCATAAACCAA
The DNA here is from genome assembly GCA_034722575.1 of Bacteroidota bacterium. Taxonomy (GTDB): domain Bacteria; phylum Bacteroidota; class Bacteroidia; order Bacteroidales; family JAIPAH01; genus JAIPAH01. Next base: position 1,520 of record JAYEOD010000462.1, read on the forward strand.
AAAAAGCAAACCACCAGTCTGGAAAATGTCTTTAAGCCACAGGTTATTTCCCTTTCGGGGGATGCGAATGATGTAACCGCAGTAAGAGGCGAGTTGCATTGGATAATAAATCCGAAAACAAACCTTTCTTTCTTCACTGGAGCCCAAAAAAATTATAGCACCACAAATGAAGAGTATCTGTATCTGGGGTTAAAAACAAGCCTCCGCAAAATATCTTGGGATGTGTTTAAATAGTAGTTGATATTAAATA
>JAYEOD010000463.1:0-1768 GCA_034722575.1 Bacteroidota bacterium
TAATTGCAAGAATTTATTTTTAGTGCAAGGTTTTGTGTCATACTATGCAAGAAAAAATAGAAAAAACACCTTTTGTAGGGGTTTCATAGGGGTCTTGTAGGGGTCACGTTCGAATAGAAGTACTTGGAGTTGGGAGTGTCTTGACTATTTAGAGTTAAGAGTACTTTATGGTGGTTTAGTATTAGCATCTAATGAGTAAATAGTACTGAAAATAATTTTAAACAACCATAATGCGTAATGAAATAATAATGCCTAAAATATATAAACAACTGATAATATATAAAAACCGTAGATGCTACGCACTACGGAGTTTTTATATGGTTAGGTGTTGTGTTTAGTGATTCTTGCTACTGATTATCTAACACTTCATTATAATCAGTTTCTGTAAATATGTATTTGTAATTATAGTCGTACTCACTAACTTGACCACCACTCCAAGATTTTTTTAAAAGCAGACTTCTCAAAGCAATTTGCTCTTCTATTCGATAATGTGTAATTGAAATTGTATCATCAAAAAAAACCTTTAAAGAATCAGCAAGAAATGGTGGAGGGTCAGACACTCCGGCTCTACTTGAACACAAATACTCTTTGAATTCAGAATATAATAATCTTAAAGAATCACTTATTAATCCTTGATTGAACATTTTTAAATCTATTTTGTGTTCAGAATTATTAATTACTTTATAACTAGCATCATACGACGGACCGTCTGTTTCACAAGAACTAGAAAAAAATAATATTGAAGCAATAATTACTATAAAAAAATTATTCATTATTTAAGACTTTTAATTTTTAAAAGGTTAAACTTAAATTAATTGTTTGTTACTATTTATTAAACATAACGTCAGTCCGTCTAAAAACCTCTGTAAATTATTAAAAGGCAATCAAATTTAGGGCTTTGTAAGGTCTTATTAAAATAAAACTACAATTATTTTTCTTAGAGTTTTGTACTCGAAGTTTAGTGCTATCACCCGCAACAAGCTTGCCTCCAGGGAAATCGCTTTTAAACTTGTAAAACTTTCGCTCTATATTTGTAGTTTAGAGTTCTATGACATTTTGGTTGATCTTTCCCGATCAATAAGTGCAAGTGCAATTTTAGTTATTACATTAAAATTCATCCGTTTATAATTTTATATTTCGGTCGGATGGAGCTCGCCTTTATAATCATTATCGTGTGTATTAAAAGTTTTAGTATGGCTCGGTTCATCCGTTTATAATTTTATATTTCGGTCGGATGGAGCTCGCCTTTATAATCATTATCGTGTGTATTAAAAGTTTTAGTATGGCTCGGTTCATCTAAAGAATAGTGATGATCAGGGAAATCGCCTTTAAAAATCGTAGTTTAACCCGTTGATTATTAGTTTGTAATGTTATTTTTTGTATCTCTATCAAAGAAAGATATTAATTAACTTGACAAAAAAATATCGAATTTTCAAAGCAACAATAATTGTAACGGTCTGTTTATGAGTATTTTTAATAAAATGATAGATCCAAGACGTACAAACAAGGGTGATCATCACTACAGGGAAATCGCCTTTAGAAATTGTTGTTTAATCCATTGATTGAAATTTATAGTAGATCTATACTTAAGCCCATTTTTATTTGCAGAGGTTTGCAACTTTTTAATGAAGTTATGAAATCTATATTTTGATTATAGACTGATTGGAAATGGTAATTACCGGAAAAATAAAAGTTGATATTTTTATATATTCTTGTTTTTACTCCCAGATTTAAACCATACGTAAAAGGAGTGAACTCATCAGAGGAG
>JAYEOD010000464.1:0-1765 GCA_034722575.1 Bacteroidota bacterium
AGCAAATTATAAGCTGGCTAAACTTGAATTGGCTTATAGAAATTACGATATGGCGCTACAGCTTTTAAATAGAGTGTTAAAAGTTGATAAAGATAATTTTAGTGCTTATAGTTTAAAAGGGGTTGTTTATAAAGAGAAAAAAGAGATTGATAAAGCTATTAAAAGTTTCCGTAAATCGTTGAGCTGTAATGAGAGTTATGAGGAGGCATATATTCAATTGGGGATATTGTATGCCGAAAAAAATGATAGGTTAGCGATAGAATATTTTAATGGAGCACTAAATAATAATCCTGAAAATATTGATGCTTTGTATCTGTTAGGGGTTTTCTATCAAAAAAATTATGATATGGAAGATGCCGAAAAGATTTACAAAAGAATTATTAATATCGACTCTACAAATCAGTATTCTTATTACAATTTGGGATATATTAATCTTGTTTTTCACGAAGACTTTGGTAAAGCGGCAAGCTTTTTTCAAAAAGCTATTGATATAGATCCTAATTATTTAGAGGCATATTATAATTTAGGATATAGTTATGAGCTGAGTGATGAATATCAGAAAGCTAAATTGAACTATCAAAAAGTATTGAAAATGGATAAGGATTATAAAAAGGCTATAGAAGGACTAAATCGTTTAGATAATATAATTTGATTACGAATATTCGATTCTAAGTGTTTCAAGTTCTATTAATAATTCTTCGCATGATGTTTTTAAATCTGCAAGCAAAGTATCTATGTTCTCAAAGTCGTTTGTTTTACCTTTTTCTTCCATGTGTTTGGTTATTTCAAACGGCTTTGTGGCATAAAAATTAGCAAGAACTCCTTTTAATCCATGAGAGGCGGTTCTTAATAGTTCGCCATCTTTTGTTTTACAGGCTAAGTATAATTGTTCCATCCTTTCGGGATATTCCTCTTTAAATATATCTATTATTTCAACTACTATATCTTTGTCAAATATTTTAAAATTTTCGGTAAAAGTCTTTTTGTCTATTATCATAGTCCTTTAGTATATGAGTTTAACAAATATAGTAATTTGATTGGAAATATGAAATGTTGGAGGTGTAAATTATTAATTAATTATTATTATTATTATAACGAACATCGACTTTTAAAGAGATTACTTCTCTTTGTTCTCTATCTCTTTTTTGAGATCTAAAATCGGACAGCCATCGCATTTACTTGATGTGCAACTATCGCAAGAAATTGGTTTTTTTACTTTACGGATGATTTTTTTTATAGCAAAAAACAGAGCTATAACAATGATAATAGCTACAATTATTGTTTGAGTATTCATGCTTTATAATATTAAAAGTGAACCAATCTGGTAAACAGAAAAAGAGACAATCCATGCTACTACAGTAGTAAAGAGAATTTCAAATGCAGCCCATTTCCAATTCCCCGACTCTTTACCTATTGCAGCAATTGTGCCTATGCACGGAAAGTAGATGAGGATAAATAACATATAGGCTAATGCATTTAACGGATAGATGACTTTTTGTCCTTTTTTTGCTCCTTTGATATGTTTTTGAGATTGGAGTTTGTTTACTAAACCGGTTGATTGTTCATCAGAGTCGTTGGCTTGATATAGCACCCCGAGTGTTCCTACAACAATTTCTTTTGCTGCTACTCCGGCAATTATACTAACACTCATTTTCCAGTCAAAATCCATTGGCGCCATTATTGGTTGTATGGCTTTTCCTAATTGTCCGATGTATGATTTTTCTTGTAACTCGCTCTGCTTCTGTTTTTCTAACTCAAATATTTT
>JAYEOD010000465.1:0-1762 GCA_034722575.1 Bacteroidota bacterium
TGACAAGATTCTGAGTTTTTAGTGCTTTTTTGCGAAAACTAATTAAATTTGTCAAAAAAATAGAAATATTGAATCCACTTAAAAAGTTAGCCGGTCAAACATTAGTTTATGGAATGGGAACAATTGTTCCACGTTTGTTAAACTACCTTCTAACTCCGTTTTTTACGCGAATATTGCTAAAAGCAGAGTATGGTGTTTTAACCGATCTTTATGCTTATACCGCTATTCTTCTGGTTTTATTGACATATGGAATGGAGACGGCGTTTTTTAGATATGCCGGTAAAAATAAGAATAATAAAAATGTTTTTAGCACTGTGCTTACTTCTGTTATCTCTACGGCAGTAGTGTTTATCGGAATAATGTTGTTCTTTTTAACGGATATTTCTAATGCTATTGGATATGTAAATAATAGCGAATTTGTGCTTTATGTTACGCTGATTGTAGCTATGGATGCAGTGGCCTCTATTCCGTTTGCCTTTTTGCGACAAAAAAATAGGGCGTTTCGTTTCTCTACTATTAAATTGGTAAATGTTGGAGTAAATATTTTCTTTAATGTTTTTTTTCTTTGGGGATGCCCCGAAATTGCAAAAATAGCGCCCGATTCGCCATTGCTGATGTTTTATAATCCGGATATTTCTGTCGGATATATTTTTATCTCTAATCTTATCTCCAGTGCTGTGACTATGGTGATGCTGTTTCCTGAAATTTTTAAGATTAGGTTTTTTATCGATAAGCAATTGATGAAAAAACTGCTGCAGTACGCTTTTCCTATTCTTGTGGTTAGCCTTGCCGGGATGGTTAACGAAGTATCTGATAAAATCCTGCTAAAGTATTTATTACCCGATAATGTTAATGCTCTGGAACAGCTTGGTGTTTATGGCGCAAACTATAAACTAGCGGTTTTAATGACGATTTTTATACAGATGTTTAGATATGCTGCCGAGCCTTTCTTTTTCTCTAACGCCGGACAAAAAAATTCTAAGGTGATTTATGCTGCTGTAATGAAATTTTTCGTCATCTTTGGATTGACAATCTTTTTGGGTGTAACACTATTTCTCGATATCTTTAAATATTTTATTGACGAAACATATTACGACGGACTTAATATTGTGGCTATAGTGCTTTTAGCTAATTTGTTGCAGGGAATATTTTATAATTTAAGTGTATGGTATAAGATTAATGATCTTACAAAATATGGCGCATATATAGCTATTACAGGTTCTGTAATAACACTTTTTATAAACTTTTTGTTGGTGCCAAAAATCGGTTACATTGGTTCGGCTTTAGGGCATCTGTCGTGTTATACTGTAATGGTTTTGTTTTCGTTTTTCCTTGGCAGGAAGTATTATAAAATAGAATATCCGCTAATGAGTATCGCTTCGTATTTTGTACTGGCTTTAGCAATTTATTTTATTACCGAAATGATACATGTTGATGGATATTGGACAGGACTGGCAATAAATGCTGTGTTCTTTTTAGTTTTTGTATCAGTAGCTTTCTTTCGAGAAAGAGATCATTTGCACGATTTTTAAAGATATAAAGGCGAGCTCCATCCGACCAATTAAAACAAATTATAAACGGATGAATTATGTAAATACTGTCTGAAAAATAAATGGATGAAATGCCCATGTTAAGCAATTTTTAACACACACGGGAATGATTATATGAGTTAACAGCCAACAGGATTTGATAAACCTTCAAGGTTTTTAAAATCTTGAAGGTTTGCAACTGTATTAATAAAAATAAGTAATGAGTTGGATTG
>JAYEOD010000466.1:0-1761 GCA_034722575.1 Bacteroidota bacterium
CTATACTTCTTGTTTTTTCTTTTCATTTATTTATCTCCTTTTTATCTTAATAATTATATCTTTTTACTATTTTAGTTTTACAAAAGCCAACTATTATGAAGATAAAAATGATAGCATTTCAAAATGCACCCGAAGAAGTATTTGAGAATGGTAAAAAATCTCTAATAAGAAATCTACCAAATATTATTTTTGATTTTGATGATGATCAACCCGAAATCATCTTTTTTTTAACAGGAGGGTCAGAAAAAGCTGCTGTTAATGCTATAAAAGGACAAAAAAACATAATTCTACTAACTCATAAAAAAAGCAACTCTAACGCTGCCGCCACAGAAGTAAAAGCTCTATTAAATAAAAATGGATATCCTTCACTAATTGTTGATATAGAAAATAAAGAAGCTCATAACGAAATATCACTATTTTTGCATAACGACATGGAAAACAAACCTTGTCGTTTAGGCATAATCGGAAAACCTTCGGAATGGTTAATTGCCTCCACAACAAGAGCTTCTGTATTAAAAAAGAGACTGAATATCGAACTGATTTCTATTCCATGGGAGAGCTTACCATCATTCGAGACCTATAATATGTCGCAAGAACTGATTGAACACTTCAACGAATCAGACCTCAACATCTCTCCCACTTCAAGAGTATTTACTATATTAAAAGAGACTATTATAAATAACGAGCTCGATGCTATTACGGTTGAATGCTTCTATTTAGTAAATAAATACAATGTTACAGCCTGTCTGCCACTATCTCTTTTAAACGACAAAGGTATTCCGGCTGCTTGCGAAGGTGATATTGCTAGTGCCGCAGGAATGATTTTTGTAAAAAAAATAACCGGTATTATACCATGGATGGCCAATACCGTAATGGTTTCTGAAGAAAAATCGCTTTTTGCACACTGTACAGTGCCTCTGTCGCTAATTAGTAATCACCAAATCACTACACATTTCGAAACAGGCATTGGAACTGCTATTCAAGGAGATTTTAAAGAGACAACAGTAACTCTGTTCCGATTAGATGAAGATTTAGAACGGGCTTTCGTAACCAAAGCAACTATTAAAAACACACCACAACACAATTGGGCTTGTCGCACACAAATAGAAATTCAACTTGCTAAAACCGATATCGCAAAACTAAAAAACAATCCTCTTGGAAATCATCACCTTATAATTCCGGGAGATCATGAAAAAGAATTAACCACAGCTCTGTTATCCAGACATTTCGAGATTATTTAGTGTTTGTCCACAGATTACGCTGATTACACTGATTTGTTTTTGTCATCGAATTATGCGAATTAATCTAATTTTTTAAATCCACTGACATGGGGTTTTGATTTGTGATTTTGTTTGGTGTAAACAGATGGCGTGCCGTATCCTATCAGTCCGCTTTTAGTGGGCTTTTGTCCACAGATTACGCTGATTACGCTGATTTGTTTTTGTCATCGAATTATGCGAATCAATCTAATTTTTCCTAAATCCACTGATATGGGGTTTTGATTTGTGATTTTGTTTGGTGTAAACAGATGGCGTGCCGTATCCTATTAGCCCGCTTTTAGTGGGCTTTTGTCCACAGATTACGCTGATTACACTGATTTGTTTTTGTCATCGAATTATGCGAATTAATCTAATTTTTTAAATCCACTAACGTGGATTAATTAATTGCGAATGGTAGTGATTTTTCTATTCACAAATTACGTTATTTAATGTTTGTCAATAATGTCAGCACTATCGATTATTTTTTATTACTTTGCAGATA
>JAYEOD010000467.1:0-1752 GCA_034722575.1 Bacteroidota bacterium
TGATCGTGATATTCTTACATTAATTACTCAAGTTCTTGTTGACAAGAACGACCCTGCTTTTAAGAATCCTACAAAACCAGTTGGTCCTTATTACACCGAGGAAGAATCGAAAAAAATTACTGAACAAGATGCTTCTGTATTTGCAGCAGACCCTCGTGGTCGTGGATTTAGAAAAGTAGTTGCCTCTCCTACCCCGGTAGAGATTAATAACGTAAAATCGATATCACAACTTGCTGAAAATGGCAGTATTGTTGTTACAGTTGGTGGTGGTGGAATTCCTGTATTTTTTGCTGAAGGCAATAAATTACATGGTATTGACGCTGTTATAGATAAAGATCTTGCTTCTTCTATGTTAGCAATAGAGATTAAAGCAGATGAATTTTATATCTTAACAGATATTAAAAAAGTATGCTTGAACTTTAATACTCCTGAAGAGAAGATGTTAGACGAAATAACTATCTCTACAGCTAAAAAATATCTTGAAGAGGGACATTTTGCTGAAGGAAGTATGGCTCCAAAAGTAAGAGCGGCTATTAATTTTGTTGAAAAAAGTGGTGGAAAGTGTATTATTACTGAAGCTGCTGAATTAGGGAAGCCTGATGCAGGAACCCGTATTGTAATGGATAAATAATAACTTAAAAATAAACGTTATGGCTTTCAATCTTAGAAATAGAAATTTTTTGAAGTTAATAGACTTCACACCAAAAGAGATTAAATTTTTATTAGATCTTGCAGCAGATCTTAAAAAAGCAAAATACACCGGTATTGAGCAGCCTACTTTAAAAGGCAAAAATATTGCTTTAATATTCGAGAAATCTTCTACTCGTACACGTTGCGCTTTCGAGACAGCAGCTTACGATCAAGGTGCTAAAGTAACTTATTTAGGACCTTCGGGCAGCCAGATTGGTGTTAAAGAATCGATGAAAGATACTGCCCGTGTATTGGGACGTATGTACGACGGTATTGAGTATCGTGGTTTTGGACAAGATATTGTTGAAGAACTTGGTGCTTACGCAGGTGTTCCGGTATGGAATGGTTTAACCACTGAATTCCACCCAACACAAATTCTTGCCGATTTCTTAACAATGATGGAACATAGCGATAAGCCTCTTAACGAGATCACTTTCGCTTACATTGGTGATGCTCAGAATAATATGGGTAATTCATTAATGATTGGTGCTGCAAAAATGGGAATGAAATTCCGTGCTGTTGCTCCAAAAAGTGTTCAGCCTACTGCAGAATTAGTTGCTCAAGCTAATGAAATTGCTAAAGAGACTGGTGCAGAAATTATCATTACTGATAATGTTGAAGAGGGCGTTAAAGGTTGTGATTTCCTTTATTCTGATGTTTGGGTTTCGATGGGCGAGCCTGCAGAGGTTTGGAAAGAGAGAATCGAGCTTCTTAAAAAGTATCAAGTTAATATGGATATGATTAAGAAAACAGGAAATAACAATGTTAAATTTATGCACTGTTTGCCTGCTTTCCATAACCGTGACACTAAAGTTGGTGAAGAGATTTATCAAAAATTTGGCATGAACGGAATTGAAGTTACTGAAGAGGTATTTGAATCGGCTGCGTCTATTGTTTTCGACGAAGCAGAAAACCGTCAGCACACTATTAAAGCTGTTATGGTTGCTACATTGGGTATGTAGTAATAATAATACAACTTATAAAGTTGAGAATATATAAAAAAAGCGTTGTGAATATTCACAACGCTTTTTTTTATACCATTGACAATATAATATTTTAAGT
>JAYEOD010000468.1:0-1752 GCA_034722575.1 Bacteroidota bacterium
TTCTTTTTGCTTTTTGATTGGTGGCGGAATACTAATGAGTTATTTATTAAGTCTTCATTAACGAAATAATAGTTATAATGCCTGAAATCATGCGTCAAGCTAAAAATTAAAACAGAAAATAAGATTAAATAATTTTAAAAAAAAATATAATTATTATGAAAACAACAATAAAATCAATATTAACAATAACATTTATAACACTTGCATATTTCACCAATGCGCAAGTGAATTACACTTACGATGATAATGGAAACAGAGTTTCGCGAAATACAGTTGTATTAAAGTCGCAGCCGAATGGTACTACAAAAATTACTGAGCAGAAAGATTATTTGGCGTTAGAAAGCAATTATATCGAAGAGCTAGGCAGTCAAACCATAACAATATACCCCAATCCAACCGGCGGTGCTTTTGCTGTTGGCATAACAAACCTGCAGGGCATAGTAGAAAAGAGTATGGCGCTATACAGCATCACAGGCAAAGAGATATTCAAACAGCAAGATTTTAACGAGCTAACAGAAATTAACATCTCAACACAAAAAAGCGGTACGTATATTTTAAAAATATTGCTCGATAATAAACAAACAACATGGAAGATAGTGAAGAGGTAAATATGATTTGACTTACAGTTATGTAGGGAATCGACTTAAAAAAGTTGATGATTTACACGATAGTTTTAATCAAAGTCACGGTTTTAAAGATAATGCCTCGTTTGTAGAAAAAGAATATGCCTATGACGCAAATGGCAATATGATTGCTGATGCTAATAAACAACTTAGCAATCTTTCGTACGATCATAATAATATGCCGACACATATTGAGATTTCGGATCATACCAATTGAATTTCAAAATGGCCGAAATAAATTCAAAATATTTTTCTGTTTTACAATCTTCAAATTTTAAGCATAGCAGTAGCTACGGTTCAAATTTGAAGTGCGGTAAAACTGGAAAAGATGAAGAATTTATCGGGTATTTTGATGTTCAATTGGTATTATTATAAAATCGAGATAGACTATATCTATTCAGCTTCCGGCGAGAAGCTTAAGAAAATAACACACAAAGACTATCAGCTTCTTGATAAAACCGATTATATCCTTAACTTTATTTACAAGAACAACAAACTCAGCTACGTGATAACGCAAGAAGGAAAAATAACATTTAACCAAGAGGGAGAACCATTATACCAGTATTTCCTAAAAGACCATCTCGGCAACACCAGAGCAGTGATAGACCAAGAAGGACATCTTGCGCAAACCAGTAGTTACTATCCTTTCGGAATGCAAACCGAAGCCCTATGCTACACATCAACCACCCATCAACAAAACAACTACCTCTACAACGGCAAAGAGTTGCAGGATGATTTTGGATTGGGGTGGTATGATTATGGGGCAAGGTTTTATGATGCGCAGATTGGGAGGTGGCATGTTGTTGATCCGATGGCAGAAATGTATAATAGCTTTAGTCCTTATACCTATACTTTAAACAATCCTATAAGGTTTATTGATCCTGATGGGATGGTAGTTGATGACTATTTCAACAAAGATGGAAAATATTTAGGGTCAGATGAAGCTGAAACTGATTATGTTAAGATTATCGACCAAAAAATATGGGATGAAACGAGCCATATTAAAATCTTTAATACACACGACAATGATTATAAAGGCGACTTCCATCCGACCAATTAAAAACAAATTATAAACGGATGAAACGCCCATGTTAAACAATTTTTAACACACACGAGAATGATTATATGA
>JAYEOD010000469.1:0-1751 GCA_034722575.1 Bacteroidota bacterium
TCGTCAGCATCAAAAAAGTATCGTTGGTTAGCCTTGAGCATAGACTCAAACTTTTTAACCAAACTCTTTGTCATTTCGTGATCTTGCTCAAAAGCATCAAAATTTTCTTCCATTTTTTCTTTTATCTTCTTGCCTGCAAAAATAGTCATTTTAATTGTAATTATAGAGAAGCGAATTTCTAAATTGTTTTTTTATTTTTCGGATGGAAGCTGCTATTTTAAATAATAAAAATCAATTCCGGCGTGGTAATCACCTATTTATCCTGAGTAGCGACAGAGTGGCGGGTAGCGGTGTTTGTTTAATTATAAGCTGAATTTTTATGTAAAGCTATTTTATCGCTCATTTTAATATGTTTTTGGTATAGGTTCGGCCGGGTGATCTTCGAACAAGTTCTCAGCTTCCCGGTCTCTCTAAGGCATCGCTTTGAACTGAATAATATTTTTCTGAATGCCAATCCAACTCATACTTATTTTTATTAATAGAGTAGCAAACCTTCAAGGGGTATCGAAATCCTGCCGGCTGTTAACTCATATAATCATTGTCGTGTGTATTATAAGTTTTAGTATGGCTCGTTTCATAGTATTATATGTTAATTTTGTCTGAAATATAAACGAGTAAATTTTATCTTATATAAAACCGATTATTTATTAACTTTGCTAAATTGAAAAAAACAGAATATATGACATTAATAAAATCAATTTCCGGAATTCGCGGAACAATAGGAGGGAAGCCTTCAAAAGGTTTAACACCAATAGATATAGTGAAATTTACAGCCTCTTTTACAACATTTATTCAAAAAAATTCTTCACAAGAAAAAATGAAGTTTGTTGTGGGACGTGATGCTCGTATTTCGGGCGAAATGGTCGATGGTATTGTTTGTGGTACGCTTAACGCGATGGGTGTAGATGTTTATAATGTGGGATTATCAACAACTCCTACGGTAGAAATTGCTGTTACAGAATTAAAAGCTGATGCAGGAATTATTCTTACTGCCAGTCATAATCCTAAACAATGGAATGCTTTGAAATTGCTTAACGAAAAAGGTGAGTTTCTTAATGCTGCCGAAGGAGAAGAGGTTTTGACAATTGCTGATAACGATGGTTATGTTTTTGCCGAGGTGGACGATTTGGGTGATACTATTGAGGTTCCTCGCATGATAGAAAAACATATCGAGAAAGTGTTATCTCTTGAGTTGGTTGACGTGGAAGCAATAAAAAAAGCGAAATTCAGAGTGGCTGTAGATGCAGTGAACTCTACAGGCGGACTGGCTTTACCACAGTTATTATATAAGTTGGGGGTTGAGCAGGTAGATGAACTTAATTGTGAACCAACCGGAGAATTTGCACACAATCCGGAACCTCTACCCGAAAATCTTACAGAAATATCGGGAAAAATAAAAAATAGTAATGCTGATGTTGGATTTGTGGTAGATCCTGATGTTGACAGACTTGCTATTGTTAGCGAGGATGGAACTATGTTTAACGAAGAGTATACTTTAGTGGCTGTTGCCGATTATGTGTTGCAACATAAAAAAGGTAATACTGTTTCAAATATGTCTTCCTCACGTGCTTTGCGCGATGTTACTATTAAGCATGGTGGCGAATATTCTGCTTCGGCAGTGGGCGAAGTAAATGTAGTTGAACAGATGAAAGCTACTAATGCTGTTATTGGTGGAGAGGGAAATGGAGGTATTATCTATCCTGAATCGCACTATGGTCGCGACTCATTAGTTGGGATAGCATTGTTTCTTA
>JAYEOD010000470.1:0-8818 GCA_034722575.1 Bacteroidota bacterium
AACCCAACAATTCTGTTAAACTCTTCGAAAGTTTTTGTAAAAGCCTCTTTTGTTCGTAAATCGTATCCGGCAACAAAAGCGTGGCAAGTGTCAATACATACTCCCACTCTCGATTTATCTTCTACTCTGTCGATAATATATTGCATATGAGCAAAGTCATATCCTAAATTCGACCCTTGTCCGGCAGTGTTTTCTATAACGGCGGTAACATTTTTGGTTTTATCTAAAGCAATATTTATCGACTCTGCTATACGTGTTAAGCACTCTTCTTCACTAATTTTTCTTAAATGACTTCCCGGATGGAAATTTAATAAAGGAATATGCAATTGTTCGCAACGCTGCAGTTCATCAATAAATGCATTACGCGATTTTTCTAAAGGTTCCTTTTCGGGATGCCCAAGGTTTATCAAATAACTGTCGTGAGGAAGTATATATTTCGGGTTTATCCCCAATTCGTTTAAATATTTACTAAAAAGCTCTATGCTTTTTTGTGTTAATGGTTTCGATTGCCACTGACGTTGGTTTTTTGTAAATAATGCAAATGCTTGTGCGTTTATTTCTGCTGCATTTTTTGGGGCGTTTTCTACTCCGCCACTCGAACTTACATGTGCTCCTATTCTTTTCATATATTTTTTTTTGACAGGATTTACATGATTTACATGATTCATCCGTATTATTTTATTTCGAGCCTGAAAGGCTTTAATATCACAGCACAGGGTATCGCCCTGTGAAATATGTGCCTCCATAAAACCCATCCAACCATCCAATCACAACCTTAGTTGTATATGGCTCGTTTTATAAGTTTATTTTTTTGTAAAGGTAAAAAAGAATCTTAATACTCGACTGTTCATTATCGTACTATGGATGTACGTGAACAAACATTTTGTAGCGGACAGTTTGTTTGTATGGTGTTTAAGGTGCTGTATAGTAGGTGGTAACTTAAAACGGCATAACATTGGATGTAAAGTAATTTTGAAAATGTATGTGAGGTTTAAGTTTCTTTATTTACTTTGCATCAAATATTAATATTAATAAAAATTATTATAAATGAGAGCTGTAAAAGGTATTATTATTGGTTTTGCCGCATTGTCTATGGTTGCTACCGTAAATGCGCAAGATAGTAAGACAGAAGGTCAAGAAGTAGAAAAAGAGGGATACGAATTTACAATGGTAAATGAAGTGCCTGCATCATCTGTTAAAAGTCAGTATCGTTCGGGTACTTGCTGGAGTTTTTCTGGACTTTCGTATGTAGAGTCGGAGCTTATGGAAATGGGTAAGCCGGAAATGGATCTGTCTGAGATGTGGATTGTGCGTAATGCATATATAGAAAAAGCAAAAAGATATGTTCGCATGCATGGAACTATGAATTTTGGTGGCGGTGGTGCTATCAACGATAACTTCGAGATAATGGAGAAGTATGGTATGGTTCCGGAAAGTGTTTATAGTGGATTAAACTATGGTACTAAAAAACATATTCATGGCGAATTAGATGTTCTTTTAAAAGGATATGTTGATGGTGTTATTAAAAATAAAAATCGTGGTTTAAGCACTGCATGGTTAAGAGGTTATGTTGGAATTCTTGATGCGTATTTAGGAGAAGCTCCTGAGACGTTTGAGTACGAAGGGAAAGAATATACTCCAAAATCTTTTTATAAAGAGGTTATGGAATTTGATTATGATAATTATATCATGTTCTCTTCTTATACTCATCATCCTTTTTACGAGCAGTTTATTATTGAAGTACAAGACAACTGGACTTGGGGTAGTGTATGGAATGTTCCTGCTGATGAAATGATAGAATTAATTGATAATGCTCTTGAAAATGGATACTCTGTAGCATGGGCTTCTGATGTTAGTGAAAAAGGTTTCTCATGGAAAAATGGTGTTGCTGTTGTTCCTGATGTAGAGCTTAAAGATATGAGTGGTACAGAAAAAGAGAAGTGGGAAAAACTTACTGCTAAAGAGAAGAAAAAATCTATGTTCTCTTTCGAGAGCCCTGTTCCTGAAAAAGAAATTACTCAGGAGATGCGTCAAAAGGCTTTTGATAATTACAAAACTACCGACGATCACGGGATGCAGTTAGTTGGTATTGCTAAAGACCAAAATGGTGTTAAATATTACAAAGTAAAGAATTCATGGGGTGTTAACGATCATATTTACGATGGTTATTTTTATGCTTCTGAAGCGTTTGTAAAGTTTAAAACAATGTCTTTTATGATTAAGAAAGATGCTGTGCCTAGAAATATTAAGAAAAATCTTAAGTAATAAGAGCTTTTATAAATAAAAAAAGCCGTGCTATTTTAGTACGGCTTTTTTTGTTTATTATTTTGTGATAAATGATTTGCACTGTTTGTTAAAACGGAGATAAAAAAGCGTTGCTGCAACACCTAATCCGAGGATAAAACCAATCCATACTCCAATAGCGCCCCAGCCAATAATAAAAGCCAAGAAGTAACTAATAGGGATATTTATAACAATGTATGATATAAAAGCATAGAACATGGCTGTTTTTACATCTGCTAATCCGCGTAAAGCGCTAAGCATAACAACCTGCACACCATCAAATATTTGGAATATAGCTGCCATAATAAGCAGCTGGGCAGCTAAAGCAATTACTTCGGGGTTTTGATTGTATAATTTTGGTATCTGATGACGGAATAATAAGAAGCTTATCGCCGTAAATGTCATAAAAATTAATACCAGATGTAATGAAGCATAAGTTGCTTTTTTTACTGATGTAAATTCTTTCTTGCTATATTGATGAGCTATCCTGATTGTGGTAGCAGAGCCAATTCCTGTAATAATCATGAAAGTAACACTTGCTAAACCTAGTGCAATTTGATGTGCAGCTAAAGGAATTTCTCCAATCCATCCTATCATTATCCCGCTCATAGCAAAAGCTGATACTTCCAATAACATTTGTAAAGCTATAGGCCACCCTACTTGAAATAGTTGACGCATTATTTTTGTATCGAGAAGAGCAATTTTAAGGAAAATAAGATGTCGCTTTAATGTTGCGCTTTTATAAAAAGCTACAATAAAAAGTATCGGCATAATGGTTCTGGCTAATAAAGTGGCATATCCGGCACCATTTAAGCCTAATTCCGGAGCGCCCAGTTTACCAAAAATCAGTATGTAATTGAAAATGATATTAATAATATTAGCAGTTATTGTGATATACATGGCAACTTTAGTGTTGCCCAATCCTTCGCTATATTGTTTAAAAGTATAATAGAGTAAAAAAGGTAATAAGGAAATTACTTGAATGCGATAATATGGAATCGCAAGAGCCACCACGTTTTCGGATTGACCCATGCGATCCATAATAAAAGATATAAAAAACATGATGATTGTCAGGAGAATACCCGTTGTCATATTTACCACAATGGCGTTGCGAAACAGGGTTCCGGATCTATGGTTATCACCTGTTGCGAACGCATGACCTACTATCGGGGTTAACCCAAATGTAAAACCCATTCCTAGAATCATGCCAAGGATAAAAACAGAGTTAGCAAACGATGCTGCCGCTAATTCTGTTGTGCCAACGGAACCCACCATCATATTATCAACTTGTTGTACTAATACCTGTCCCGCTTGCGAAAGCATCACAGGCACAGCAATTTGTAAGTTACGTCGATAGTATGGTAAATAATTTTCAAAGATCATCAATACCCAATTGTTAAACCGCTGCAAAAATAGTTCTTTTTTCCATTGAAAAAAGGTATCGTATGAGGAGTTTTTGTAAAATACAGGAAATCGTTCAGCATTTTGTTGATGTTATATAATAAATTACCTAGGGGAATAGTGGTATTTGTAAATGGTTTTGTTACAGTGTTTTGTATTGAGCTGTATAGGGTAGTGTTATTACACAATTATTTTCGAATGAATTTCGTTAAAAATATTGTGTTTAACATTTCGCTCGTAATCCGGAATGTCTAAGTCGTCGAGGATATTTAGTATTTCGTAAAGAGCTACACATTCGGCTTCGTTAAAACTGATAGAAGTAAGGTCGAATTTCCTTGCCAGACGTTTTGCCAGTTTAAAATAAACCTTTTCTAAAATATGACGAATCATAATTCTTTTCGATGGATCGGCAATTAAGTCAAAATTTACTGCAGTAAGTAAATCGAACAGAGCTTTTACTTCGCTTTTATTTAATTTGAATTTTATTTTATTCTTATCCATTTTTATATGTTTTTGGTATTATAATGCGGTCTAATATTTTCTGTTACTATCTGACCGTCGAAAAGACGGATAACTCGCTGGGCGTATTCTGCATCAGATGGAGAGTGTGTTACCATAATTATTGTTGTGCCATTTCTGTTTAATTTTTCGAGTAACATCATAACTTTCTGACCATGTGTTGAGTCGAGATTTCCAGTGGGCTCATCGGCAAGAATAATTTTTGGTTGTGTTATAATAGCACGTGCTATTGCTGTTCTCTGTTGCTGTCCTCCCGAGAGTTGCATAGGAAAGTATTTTTTGCGATGTGTAATATGCATCTCCTCTAATATTTTTTCAACTCTCTCTCTTCTTTCCGATGATTTTATTCCAAGATATATTAGTGGTAACTCAATATTTTCAAATACCGTTAATTCGTCTATAAGATTGAAATTTTGAAATACGAAACCAATATTAGCCTTTCTAAGTTTAGCACGCTGTTTTTCAGAGAGAACAGAAATTTCTTGCCCGTAATAATAGTATTTTCCCCCGGAAGGGTTGTCGAGCAGTCCTATTAAATTAAGAAGGGTAGATTTTCCACACCCCGATGGTCCCATAATAGCAACAAATTCACCCTCTTTAATATCAAAACTCACCTTGTTTAGCGCCAGAGTCTCTATTTCGTTAGCGCTAAATATTTTTGATAATTTATTTATGTTAATTATAGTGTTCATTTAACAGATGATTTATTCGTATCGTAACGTATCAGCCGGATTTCGTCGTATGATAGAAATTGATTTAATTATTGTTATTACTAGTGCTATTACAAGAGCGGCTAATCCCGATTCAAGAAATACAAAAATACTCATCTCTACGTGATATGCAAAAGTGTTTAGCCATGCTTTTAGGGCGAAATATACTACCGGCCATGCAATAACATTTGATATTATTATTAGCCATAAAAATTCTACGGCAACAAGTTTTGTTATGGTTATGTCATCTGCGCCAAGCATTTTTCTTATTTCAAGCTCTTTGGCGCGTTGATTTGTAAGGAAACTAACCAGTCCAAAAAATCCTAATGCGGCAATTAACAATGAGAGAAAAGTAACTATAGCGGCAATTACGCTTAATTTTTTTTCATCATGGTATAGATTATCAAGCTCTTTATCAAGAAACATAAAATCGAATGGTCGCGATGGGGCGTATTCCATCCATTTTCCTTCAATAAAATTTATTACATGCTGTATGTCGCCGGGAAGTACTTTTACAGCAATATAATTAGAGAAATAGCGTTTCATTTTTTTCCCTTTCGTGATGTTTAATACAAAAGGGGTCTTTTTATTATGAAGCGATTTAGCGTTAAAATCGGCGAAAACACCGATAATCTCTTTTTTTCCTGACCCGGTGATGAATTTTTTCCCTATAGCCTCTTGGTTATTTTCCCATCCCATATGTTTTACCATCGACTCGTTTATTAGCATCGATTGTAGTTCTGTAGAATTATTTTGTGAGCGAAAGTTTTCTGCTACAAGAGGGATGTCAAAAACTTCCAAAAAATCATTTCTAACATATATTGTAGGATAAAATTGCCACTGATTACCGGAATATCCTTCGGGAAGAAACTCGTGAGAGTTATAGTCGGTGCCAATGATGTATTCCATTGTTGTAACATTTTGTATGCGTGGGTGACTAAGTAAATCTTTTTTAAAAGAATCATACTTGTTAACAACCGGAGTACGTGCAATAGGAATAACTAAGATATTCTCTTGGTTAAAACCTAAATCGGTAGAGCGCATAAAAGAGAGTTGTTTGTAGGTGTATAGTGTCCCGATAATTAGTGCAATAGATATTGAAAATTGGATAATAACAAGAGCTTTGCGTAACCATCCCGATTTTACTCCTTTTGTTAGAACGCCTTTAAGCACATTCATTGGATGGTATTTTGCAAGGTAAAAAGCCGGATAAGCACCTGAGATAATTCCTGTTACAAGGCTTAGCATAATAAGAAAAAGAATAGGAAGAGGTTGAAATAACATGCTTATCTCCAGCGAGCTATTTACAAAATCGTTAAATGGTTTTAAAAGTATTTCTATTAGGGTAAGCGCTAAAATCATAGAGATAAAAGCATGAATAATGGCCTCGGAAAGAAACTGAATAATCAGAAGGGTTTGCTGAGTGCCAAGAACCTTTTTTATTCCTATCTCGCGTGCTCTTCCTGCGGCAGTGGCTGTAGCCAGATTCATGTAGTTTATCATGGCAATTATTAGCATAAAGAGTGCTATTATAGATAGTGTAATAACATACGACTTGTTTCCATTGGTCTCTATCTCAAAATCGAGATGGGAGTTAAGATGAATATCTTGGATGGGTTGCAAATACAGATATTTATGCTCTCCTTTGGCAATAGGAAAATATTTGCTAACAAATAAAGGTAGCTGTTGTTCAAAATCTTCTTGCGTGACGTTTTCTTTTAGTACTATATACGACCAAAATGGATTCCAATACCAGTTTGTTGGCATAGTTCCTCCGTTCATTTTTTGTAGGGTAGTCATCCCGGTAAGGAAATTATAATGGAAATGCGTGTTATTAGGAGCATCTTTTATAACCGCTTCGATAGTAAAAAGATATTTTTCTTCGAAACGAATTCTTTTCCCTATAGGATTTGCATCACCAAAATATTTTTTCGCTGTTGACTCTGTAATCAATACAGTATTTGGTTTGCGTAATGCTTCTGAAGAGTTCCCTTGTATAAATTCTATCTTAAAAATATCGAGGATAGTAGAGTCTGCAAAAAAGAAATTATTCTCTTTAAATCCTCGTTCTTTGTATTCTATAAAATATTCAGCATTCCAATTGTTAAAAATTCTACCAACATATTTTATACTACTGCTATATTCTTTTTGTAAAGTAGGTACAGTAGGGCATGGGGTGCTGGAAGCAAATTCGCCAACACCTTTTAAATCCGATTTTATTATTACTCTGTAAGTTTGGGATGATTTGGGATGAAAATTGTCGAAACTCATTTCGTTATGAACATACATAGCGATAAGAACAAATACGGTCATGCCAATAGTTAATCCCAGAATATTTATCAGAGAAGAACTAAAGTGTTTGCCAATATTTCGTAGCGTCAGTTTTATGTAGTTTCGTAACATTATGGTTCAAATATACTTTTCTTTTTGTTTTATAATCCTATTTTTATGCCATGTTTTATAATAGGCAGAGGTAGAGACGTATAACATGGCTTGTAATGTTTGGTTTTCGGAATATTGTACGACCTTATACTATTGATGTACGGTTACGAACAGGAGGTGGCCACGGATTTATAGATTTTTTTTAAGTTGTAATTACGCTGCTATCCGGTTGAAATTCAAGAATATCTCCGGGTTGACATTCAAGTACTTCGCAAATTGCATTTAAGGTAGAAAAACGTATTGCTTTAGCTTTTCCCTTTTTTAAAATCGAAAGATTCGACATTGTAATGCCTACTCTCTCCGAAAGTTCTGTTAAAGTCATTTTGCGTTTAGCAAGCATTACGTCTAAGTTTACTATTACTGCCATATTTAAATTGTTAAATCTTTTTCCTGTTGCAATTTCAGCCCGGTAATAAATATATGGGCAAGAACCCAAATAAATAAAGCAATAAAAAGTATTCCCGAATAATTGGGTAAATCTTCCGTTATACGGATGTTTTCAAACTCCAAATTTTTTGCAATATAATAGTAGAAAATGCGCATATATATAAGTGTGAAAAGCCAAAATCCTGCAATCCCATAAGCCAACTTTTTTAATATCGAGATATTTTTAATGGTAAAGGTTTCGCCATTTTTAACATTCTTGATAAATGTTCTAAAAATCCAAGTTAAATAACCTGTACCTAAAATAACTAAAAGAATTACAAGACCTATTTTTTTTGTGATAAAGGAAGGGGTATTAAAAAAATGAATTCGTGCTGATGCTTCAACTAACTCTACTTTTATATCTTGATTATTTAAGTGTAAATTACCTATTTCCAAAAAGTCAAGCTTTACAGGTAAATGGGTATGTAACTGCATGTCATTTCCAAAAAAATTGGTATATAAAAGAATATTAAATGCTATTGACGCCAGTAAAATAAGTGTCAGTATTCCGAGTGAAAAATTAGTCGTCCAATAAATCACTCTAATGCTCAAAGGTGTTTTTTTTGTTTTCATAATTTTGTTTTTTAATATTTCTTGAACAAAGATACATCTTTTTTATTATAGAACGAACTTTATTTATTGTTTATCGATAAATAGTAATTGTAAATCAATAAACGGATGATGTTTTTATGTAAGCCTTGACTTTTTAGTTCTTTTTCGTCAAGGCAAAAGAACAATAAAAAAATATTATGTTAAATAGAAATCTAATGCACTGGTATCAGAGCAAACAAATTATAAACGGATGAAACGAGCCATACTAAAACCTTTAATACACACGACAATGATTATAATGGCGACTTCCATCCGACCGAAATATAAAATTATAAACGGATGAAACGCCCATGTTAAACAATTTTTAACACACACGAGAATGATTATAAATGTGCAGCTCCATCCGACAAATAAAAAATAAGTAATGAGTTGGATTGGCATTCAGAAAAATGTTATTCAGCTCGCAGCGAAGCATTAGAGAGACC
>JAYEOD010000471.1:0-8813 GCA_034722575.1 Bacteroidota bacterium
CGGCAAAGAAGCTGTAGAAGCCATGACAAAAGAGTATTATGATATAATATTTATGGATATTCAAATGCCTGTAATGAGCGGAATAGAGGCAACTCATAGAATTAGGGAAAAAGACTCGAAAGCGCTAAACCCAAAAGCCCCCATAATTGCATTTACCGCTAATGCCATGGAAGGAGACAGAGAGACATACGAAAAAGAAGGCATGGATGATTATGTCTCAAAACCCGTAAACAAACATGAAATTGAAGCGATTCTTGAAAAATGGACTGTCAGCAAATAAAATGCGCTGAAAAAATTGTATAGTCATAAACCATACTAAATCCATTACCAACTAGCAGATATTTTTTCTGTTTAGGAAGGCTTCTATAATCATGATTCCATTTTCGTTTACTTCCATTGGAACCAAAACATTTATTGGATTTCCATAGAAATACTAATATTTCGGTGATGTTGTGCGGTCGTGTTTCTCTTTCCAAGAAAAATTTAATTTGTCAATTCTCCACAATCAATTTTCTTGTTGTTGTTTACTGGCCTGATCTAATTGCCAGAAAATATAATCCATCTTTATCTATCATCAACAAAATATTTTTATTGCAAGGTTAAGCATGATAAAAATGCCAAACCATATAATTATTTTCATGATAGCGCATTAAATTTATTGTCAAGATCATCCATTGTCATAGGTTCTCTTGGATCGCCTTTTGGATATTCCATATACTCTTCATATTCATTACCGGCTTTTGTTTTTATAACAACTCTTGAAGGTTGTTTTGCAGGAAACATTTTCTCAAATTCAACAGATGGTTCTCCTTTTATTTTATCTATTACTTCGAATATTTTTGGGTCTTTAAGTTTTTCATCAGAAAAAGACTCGGTAGTAATTTTTTTATCTACAATTGCTACTGCCATACAGTAAGGAAGTGAATGATCTGCAGTTTCTCTTGATTCAGGGCGATATTTTGTCGCATCAAAAAGAATATCATAGGCTTGAGCAGATGCTGTAACATTTATTTCTTCGATATCATAATAATCCAAATTGTTTTTTTATCATCACATTTAGTGCACACGAAATATGTGTGTGGGTTAGTGCTTCTGTTGGAAATGCTTTCATTCCACATTCAAGTATTTTATAATCTTTCCCAAGGAAGGTAAAATCACATCAGCCTGTAATAGTTCAACCCTTAATTTTTTATCAAAAAACAAAATCCCGTTTGTTAAAACTGCGGTTTTTTATTTCAGGATAATTTTCTTTGATAAAATTCATTACATCTCCAATCCGACTATTTAGAGTTGGTTCTCCCGACCCTGAAAAAGTAATGTAGTCGATTTTTGGTTTATTACTCATAAATTGTTGTTACTCTGCAATTACGTTATCATATTTCACATATTCCAATCTGTCGGTTGTGAGTTTCGTAGTTTTGCCTACTTCGCAATAAACGCAATTTAGAGAACAAACTTTTTTAGGAATTAAGTCGATTCCCAACGACATTCCCAATCTACGCGATGGCACCGGACCAAAAAGACGCTTGTACATAATTCTATTTTTAATTAATTACTTATTACGGATAGGTCTTTTTAGGGTTGATTTTGTCAACCTTTCCATATTATTATTCAAAAAGGCTTCTAAAGCGTCTTTTGCAACGGCCCCTCTTGCGAGATAAAGTTTGGCATTTCTGTCGTTTAAAACATTAAAAGCATTTGGACCTGTATTTCCAATAATATAATCCAAAACACCTTCATCAACTAAATCAATTAATCCCGAATGATTATCATCATGACCCGGGTTAACCCTGGCTACTATTTCTTTTGTATCGCTATTGTAAATTAAATAATAAGGAGCTTCTCCAAATCTTTTGGCAATTTTACTTTCTAGGTTTTCGCCGTCTGTGGCTAATAAAATTTTCATGTTTTTTATTTTTAATAATTAAATAGAATGATATTTTAACAATTCATCTTACTGAATACAAACACTTCCGTATCATAAGAATCTTTTCAATTTCATATATTTTTTTATCGTATCGGGTTCAAAAGACGGATTATAAAGAAGTGCAGAGGGATGTGTTAACGGCAATACTCTTATTTTATCTGAAAATAATAACCGGCCGTTAATACTTTTAAAACTCATTTTCGATATTGCCGAATTAATATGATATTTCATTATAATTGCCCTCGTAGCATAAAAACCCAACGGGACAATAACTTCCGGTTGTATAATTGAGATTTCTTCTTCCAAAAATC
Organism: Bacteroidota bacterium; assembly: GCA_034722575.1. Classification (GTDB taxonomy): domain Bacteria; phylum Bacteroidota; class Bacteroidia; order Bacteroidales; family JAIPAH01; genus JAIPAH01. Next base: position 2,239 of record JAYEOD010000471.1, read on the forward strand.
GGCTGCATGATTTAATTTCATCCGTCTTCGGCTTACGATTTTTCGGCAATATACATTTTACCAGATTGGTCATAAAAACCAACTCCCTGTCAATACTGGCTTTATCCAACAATTTATTAAAAACCTGTCCGGATGGACCGATAAACATTTTATTTTGTATATCTTCTTTAGCTCCCGGAGAAAGAGCAACAAACAAGATACGAGCATCAATATTTCCTTCCCCGGTAAGTGCATTTTTTCGAGTGGTCGATAATCTACATCCTTCACAGATCCTAATTTGATTATTAAGTTTATCTAATAATTCACGTTTTTCAATTGAGCTATATTTATTCATTTTATGGTGTTAAATAAGATGAATACTATTATAAACATATTCATATCCGGAGGAAAGTAAATTTCCAATTTTGGACAAGCCGAAAGTAGTAGTAACATTTACCTTTACAGCCCATTATTTCTCCAGTATCACCATTAATTTCTAATAAACTTCTTGATTAAAAAGCTACTTGAGGAAATCCCATACAACTAAAATTAAAGCACCCGTTTTTGATTCAAATGGCCCATGCTCATCTCCTGGCAAAAAAACCTGATAAGAACCTGCCGGATAGTTTTTCCCACCACTTTGGTATTCTCCTTCAAGCACAAAATGTTGCTCCGTAGTAATGTGGGAATGTGGTCCCATAAAAAAGCCTGCCGGTAATTTTAATAATATTGTTTTGCTCTTACCACTATCCCGAAAAACTTTTCTTTTTGTTCCTTCGGCATAACCCGGAGCAATTTCCCAATTTAATTCGTCGTACAAATTCTTTTCATTTCCCATAATTACATTATTTAAGTTAATAAGTATTTATTTTAAATCAATTAAATTTTTATCCAACACGATGTAATCTGATATTTTATAAATAAGAGGATCAGCTTTAGATATATTTCTTATTTTTTTCAACATTAACCAAATGGGTTCATATCGTTTATGACAAAATTCTTTTTGAAGCTCAAGTGCTGATACTTTTTTACCCGTTATATTCAGATATGATATAGCAGCCAACCAGTACCTTATAGGTAGTTTACTATTTTCTATAACTGTACCTTTTTTTAAGGAAGTTCTATAATTACATTGTTTACATTCAAAAGTTTTTTTGTCATTTTTCCAATAGTGATCCTCGTTTCCACATTTTTTACAAATTACACCTTCCTGTTCTCTAATGTTTTTTAAAATCTGAATGCAGATTTCTTCCTCAGGAAAATATTTATAATATTCATTAAACATCATAATACAAAGGTAAACATTTTAGGTAAAATAACGGATAGTTATGTGAATTATTTTCCCTAGAACTCCTCTTATCTTAAAAAAAACTGAGATTAACTTTTATAATACATTTAAAGTACTATTATATGATGTTTTTATGATGCCTGTTTCAAAATAATTTGTAGCAAAATTGCCTGATTATAAATTAATATTTCCGTTTTCGTCATAGAAATCACCATCTTGACCATTAGAGTGATGTGCAATCCTTCCGAAGAGGATATTGTAATTTTTTAATTTTTATTACCCATTACATAATAAAATGAAGCTTGAGGCATCTAACTTGGTGTTCTTACAGGAAAAGACTCTTCGTTATACATTCTTATTATATATTCATTATATTGTTGATGTTTATTCTGTAAAGCACCGTTATTTTTAAAAAACATCTTAATTTTTATGGGAGTAAAATTATATATATTTAAATTTCCCTTTGTATTGTTGTCTTTTTTTGTTTAAAAATTTATTTATGGCGAGGTTTGATGGGATTTGTAATTTACTCTCCCCCTTAATAACAAAACATTTCCTTAACTTCGCCAAAAAAAATAGTGAACAAAAAAATCCTTAAACTGGCTGTACCAAATATCATTAGCAATATCACAGTACCATTAGTGGGGTTGGTTGATATTGCCTTAATGGGACATCAACAATCCGAAATATTTATTGGCGCCGTTGCTTTGGGTGGCATGGTATTTATGTTTATTTATTCAGGATTTGGATTTTTAAGAATGGGAACCAGCGGACTAACGGCTCAAGCTTACGGAAAAAGGAGTTTCGAACAAAGTATTCACACTCTTTCGCGTTCTTTATTAGTGGCTATTTCAGCTGCTTTTTTGCTGATAATTTTTCAAAAACCCTTATCACAACTAATTTTCAGCATTATAGGAGGAAGCCCGGAAGTGGAACAATACGCCAAAGAGTATTTCTTTATCAGGATATGGGCAGCACCTGCCACACTTTCTATTTACGCTTTTACAGGATGGTTTTTAGGAATGCAAAACTCCCGCAGTCCTATGGCAATTGCTATTACCATAAACCTGATGAATGTAATTCTAAGCATTAGTTTTGTAAAATTCTTGGATATGACCTCAGATGGTGTTGCGCTGGGAACAGTATTAGCGCAATATTCCGGACTTTTTCTCAGCATCATCTTTTTTAAAAAATACTATGCCCGACTCCTCTCCTACTGGCATAAAAAAACAATGATGAATATCGATGCTTTTAAAGAATTTTTCAGGGTAAACAGAGATATACTAATAAGAACACTATTACTTACCGGAACACTATTTTATTTTAATGCAAAATCAGCTTCCTTTGGAGATGAGACACTTGCTGTAAACTCGTTGCTACTACAATTTCTATGGGTTTTTTCTTTTTTTATTGATGGATTTGCTTTTGCCGCCGAATCGCTAACAGGAAAATACGTTGGCGCAAATAATTATCCGGCACTAAAACAAGTTGTAAAAAAACTATTTATCTGGGGATTTGCAATCAGCCTTCCTGTTACATTGCTATACTATTTTGGAGGCAATACTATTATGCATCTGCTAACAAATAATCAGGATATAATAAATGCTTCAAAACCATACCACATCTGGATAGCATTAATACCTATCACTACTTTTGCAGCATTTTTATGGGATGGAATATATGTTGGAGCAACCGCATCAGCAATCATGCGTAATTCAATGATAATTTCCAGCTTGTTTATCTTTATACCGGTTTTCTATTTCACGCAAAACACACTGGAAAATCACGGACTATGGCTGGCAATGACACTGTTTATGGCAAGCAGAGGAATATTTCTAGGACTATTTGCTAAAAAAGCAGTGTTTGAGAATTGATGTTTTATACAAAATACGTGTGAAAATGATATTTTTATGTAAGCCTTGACTTTTTCGTTCTTTTACGTCAAGGAAAAAAAAGACATTATGTCAAATAGAATCTTTAACGTACTAATATCAAGACAAATAAATTATAAACGAGAAAATCATGTCTAAAATATAAACATATCTTTTCTAATTAAGGCTGCTCCGTAGGAGCAAAACCTCTGTAGAACCTTATAATAAGCAACCCATCACAAATAAAAAGCCCCTGACAACCAAGGGCTTTTATCAAAAAAAAGAAATTAAACAGTTTTTATTCAGTTATTTGAAAAAGTCACACCGTGATTTTTTATAAAATTACCGAGTTTATAGACAGGCTCTATATTAAGAACCCTGTTTATTGTTTGTATATTTTGTGATTAGTGTTTTTTTCAATTCAATATAGATATCATATATCTCATTCATTCTGGTTTGTGTTAGTTCGGTGAGATATTTATTTGCTTTTCGCGATGAGTGTTTTGCTAATTTCTGATACTCTTTATCAACAGCAGCAATTTCGTCGAAGAAACGTTTTTCGACAGGATTTCTTACTTCTCTGACATCTTTTATAGCATCTTGCCAGCGGAGATAACACAAGTTATCGACAAAATCGAAAGCCCATCGGATAGATTTCTCATCATATTTATCAGGATCGTAAACCTTATAACACGCTGCTATTTCCTGAGTTCCGGCATATATTGGCACATAAGCAGCAGTATATTGATTATCGGTGTAAAACCAATATATTCCACCCACAGCATTAGGAAGCCAGCTACGCAGTTGAGCCACCATACCATATCCTCCGCGCGAAATATTTCGGCGATGATTTATATCTAATAATTGACGCATTGCTTTTGTCGGGAAAGGCGTTGTTAAAGGACTTTTCACCATTATACTATCTTTTGGTATATACCAATCGGGATCAGATGTTTGGTCATAAATTGTTCCCGGCATTGTAGAGCGTTGAAAAGCCATCACATCCTGAACAGAGAGCTTTTTTTCGGGTTTTACAGAAAAAGGATAGATATCCACATCTTCTACATACTGAATATACGGGTTCATTCCACCGAAAGGAGATTTCAATTTTCTGTTGGGCCAATTACAATAATTTGGTGCTATTGTAGAGTAAAACAACCAGAATCTACTTGTAGCCCATTCGCGAAGAATTGGGGCATAAGCTTTTTGCCAGATAAAAGGCATCCCACTTGCAGGATCGTAATATCCTTTTTCAATAGCAAACGACTTATAATTAGAAGAAGCCATAAACACATCCGGTTTACCGAGATCAATTTCTTTAATAATAGACCAGTTAGGAATAATCAAAGCATGATCGTCGGGGACACGCTGTGCTGCCCACACGCAGCCGGGCTTACCACTTTCTGGATCCCAATCGCCACCAACGCTAAATACCTCAAAAATCCATGCTTCATTAGGATCGCCAATACTAAGTGTTTCTGATTCGCCAACACAACTTGGAAGAAATCCATATTTCTCCATCAAAAAACCAATTAATTCCACTGCTTCGCGCGATGTTTTACAACGCTGCAGAGCAAAAATCTGTGCTTGCTCAATTGTCATAATCTGCTTAGCCTCTTTACGATCGAATTTCAATTCATCGCGCATACTGGTAGTACTCTCACCAATAGCGAGCTGATGTTCGTTCATTTGCGAATATGCCGAATGAAAATAAGTATATGTTTCGCGAACCTGAGGAATTTTTCCCAACACCTCACCAAAATCATCAAGAGCAAGTTTCACATCCTGTATTCCCCAATACACAGAAGCCATAGCCCCTTCCGGAAATTTTTGTCCATGAACCACTCTAAGCCGACAGTCGTCACCACTATCGGTATGAGATATAATTACAGAGCCATCAGCACTGGCTTTTTTTCCAACCACTATGTCGGTACATGCTTGCGATGTATTTGTAAACATCCATAGCAATGTAATTAATACAAAAAATGATATTTTTCTTACCATAACAATCTATTCATTTATTTGTTGAATTCCGTTTTTTATTTTTACTTTATATATTTCAGGAGTGATATCAAACTCTTTTAAAAAGTCTTTACACACACTTTTAATAAACTCCTCTTCCGCTTCTTTTTTCACCAAATTTAGGGTACAGCCTCCAAATCCACCGCCCATCATTCGGCTTCCTATCACATCGTCCGATTCTAATGCACACGCTACCAAGAAATCAAGTTCTTTACAACTAACATCATATTCTTCGCTTAAGCCAAAATGCGTTTCAAACATCAGCTCACCAAATCTTTCAAAGCGACTCTTTTTCAGCATAGCACAAGCCTCTTCTACCCTACTATTTTCTTCTACAACATATTTGCAGCGCTTAAAAACAGTTTCATTTATTGCGTTTTTATTTTCTAATAATAACTCTATCGACACATCTCGCAACGATTTTATTTCGGGGTTTTTCTTTTGCAGGATGGCAACACCCTCTTCGCATTCGTTACGACGCAAATTATATTCGGACGATGCCAAAGAGTGATGCACCTTAGTATTTACCAATAGCAAGTTATATTTATCCGAATAAAAAGGAAAATACTCATACTCTAAACTGCGGCAATCGAGTTGAATAACAGAATTCTTTTTCCCAAACATACTTGCAAATTGATCCATTATACCACATTTCAATCCCACAAAATCATTCTCCGATTTTTGTCCTATTTTAACAATATCGAGTTTATTATAACCTCTTGAAAGCAGTTCATTCATCGCGAAAGCGAAACCGGTTTCCAATGCCGCCGAACTCGATAAGCCGGCACCTTGCGGGATATCGCCACAAAAAACACAGTCGATGCCATGCGTTAAAGGAGCTTGCATATCAAACTCCTTTAACACTCCCAAAAGATAATCGGGCCACTGTTTACCGGATATTTTTAACGACTTTACATCACCAAAAAAAGAATCCTCCAAATCGAGAGCGTGAAGATGAATTTCACTATCATCCCGTAAGGAGACAGCGAACCAAATAGACTTATCGATAGCAGCGGGAAGCACAAAACCATTATTATAATCGGTATGTTCTCCCAGCAAGTTAATTCGTCCCGGCGCCCGAAATAGTGCCGGTATATTATCAGATATTTTTTTAAACTCTTTTAATAATTTTTCTTTCATCTGTTTATGTTTTCATCCGTTTATAATTTGATTTTTATTGGTCGGATGGAAGTCGCCTTTATAATCATTGTCGTGTGTATTAAAAGTTTTAGTATGGCTCGTTTCATCCGTTTATAATTTGTTTGCCCTGATATCAGGCTTTTAAAAATTCTATTTAACATAATATTTTTTTGTTGTTCTTTTGCCTTGACGCAAAAGAACCAAAAAGTCAAGGCTTACATAAAAATATTATTCTTCTCTTTGCAAAGCCTAATATCAAATACGTGTTAAAATGA
>JAYEOD010000472.1:0-1716 GCA_034722575.1 Bacteroidota bacterium
TTAATGCGAAAAAAAAAACAATATAGAGGATCGGATATTTTAAGACATCCTATAGCAGTGGTACTAGTGCTACTAGTTGCTGTTGGCATAGGTTATCTTTTTGTTTCTGGAGGAATCAAAATTGCTGCTGCATTATTAATGCTTCCTTTTATTCTGATATTTCTTAACCGATTTTTTGTCTCTCCTCGCATTGGTGTTTATGCTATAATTACTGCAGCTTTTGTTGCTATTGGTTTAACACGATATATACCCGGAGTCCCTTTTGGATTAAGTATAGATGGACTGCTTGTTTTAACTTATATAGCTATATTCTTTAAATATTTCTATAACAAAATGAGTATAAAACCTATATTAAACGATTTAACATTTTTGGCACTTATATGGTTTCTCTACTCTTTGGCACAATTTTTTAACCCTCTTGCTTTAAGTCGTCAAGCATGGTTTTATGCTATGCGTGGTATGTCGCTTTATATGTTTTTATTAATCCCAATCATATTATTAATTTTTAATCGTGTAAAATATCTCTATGCATTTCTTTATTTGTGGGCTTTTTGGTCTATTCTTATTACACTAAAAGGTATGCAACAAATGTTTCTTGGTCCCGACTTTGCCGAACAGCGTTGGCTCGACGAAGTTGGTGCTATCACCCATATAATATTCGGACAATTAAGGGTGTTCTCATTTTTAAGTGATGCGGGACAATTTGGCGCCACACAGGGTGTAGCAATGGTTGTTGGTGTTATACTAGCCTTAAAAACTAAAGGACTTTTTAATAAAGTAGTATTCTGGTCAATGGGATTGGCAGGTTTTTATGGTATGATGATCTCGGGTACTCGTGGAGCTATAATTATTCCCGGAGTTGGATTTATCCTATACCTTATCCATACAAAAAATTTCAGAGCAATTGTTATTGGATCAGTTCTGATAGCTTTTACCTTTGCGTTCTTTAAATATACCTATATAGGACAAAGTAATGCGCAGATACGTAGAATGAGAACAGCATTTCGTCCGGAAGATAATGCTTCATTAATAGTGCGTTTAGAAACAAAGGCTATTCTTAGAGAGTATCTCTCTAATAAGCCTTTCGGAGGGGGGATTGGCTCTGCCGGTAACTGGGGTAAACGTTTTAGTCCGTATGGTTTTCTTGCAAATATTGCTACAGATAGTTGGTATGTTCAAATTTGGGCCGAACAGGGCATTATAGGTCTTATTCTACATCTTATAATAATTTTTTATATCCTTTTAAAAGGAAACTATTATGTCATGGTTCGCCTAAAAGATGAGGAGATGAAATTTATTATTAGTGCTCTGTTATCGGGTATGGCAGGACTAATGGGTGCATCATACGGAAATGGTGTATTTGGTCAGATGCCGTCGGGAATTATGGTTTATGCCTCTATGGCCTTTATCTGGCTTTCACCGTGGCTCGATGATGAGATTATAAAGTTAAAAGAAAAAAAAGAAAAGATTTTTAAAATAGGTGAACCCTATCTTTAGCATTAGTTTTTTTATTTGATGTGATTTTTTCATATTTTTACTTATTATAACCGAGGTTTATTAAAAAAAAACATAATGATTAGCTCTTACTATTTGCCACTTGTTATTGAAGCATCTATAAAAGCCGGACAAGCTATTTTAGATATATATACAAAAGATTTTGATATTGAATATAAAGAGGATAACTCTCCGCTCACTACCGCCGATAAAGCATCACAC